>JANMSZ010000299.1:0-4060 GCA_031389925.1 Hyphomicrobiales bacterium
GCGACATAGATGGCGCACAGGCTGTAAAGGATCACCTGGCCGTAAACTTCCGCCGCGGTGCCCACCACCATGCGTGCCACGGTGCCGCGGAACGAGTGGTTGAGGATGTTGGCGCCCATCCAGGTTTTCCAGAACGTCGCGTCGGTCTGCTCATGCGCCAGCGCCGGCGTCACGATCTGTTTGAGCCAGTTCTCGGTGTAATGCGGATACAGGCCTTTGAGCGCGTTGTAGGCGTCCGGCGCCAGCCACAGGCCGACGAACACGGCGACGAAGATCGCGGCCGCGATAAAGCGGCGCTTCACCACGAGGTACGGCAAGAACACCAGCGGCGTTGCTTTAATTGCCGCCGCCAGCGCCAGCAGCGCGCCGGAGACGAAGGCACGGTTCTGCACGATCGCCCATAGCCCGAGGAACACAAAGAAAGCCGCCAGCGTGTCGTAGGCTTGATACTCGAACACCGCGAGCACGAATTTGAGACTGACGATGACGGTGACGATGCGCAGCCAGGCGAACTCGATCTGACTCCAGCGGCCGGGCAGCAGCCGCAGCACCATTTGTTCGCAAACCCAGAAACACCCGACCGTCGCCGCAATCGAGACCAGGTACCAGACGACAATGCGCGGGCCCATCGGCATGGCCGCGAACGGCGCCATCAGGAATGCGAAGGCCGGCGGATAACTGAACAACTCGGCGCAGGTGCGCAGCGGCTCGCCATGGATCACGCATGCGCCGGCCTGCGGGTAGACCTCCATGCCGACGGTGTCTTTGGCGAAGCGCCGGTAATAGGCCGCAGCGGCGATGGCCAGCCCGACCCACGGGCCGTAGCGGCGCAGCGCCGTATCGCGCGCCAGCCAGCCCTCCAACGCAGCCCCCCACATCAGTTTCAGCCTTGTTCTACGCGCTCAAATGCGATACGCGGTGCCCCACGAGAAACCCGCTATACCTTCCATCATCACAATTTCAAAGGCAAACTCGTCATGAGCGCGGACTACGTCATTCCCGCCGCCCGGCAAGCGGTGATCGCGGTCACAGGCACCACCAAGACCTTCCCGGTGCGCCGCATCTGGTGCGTCGGCCGCAATTACATCGAGCACATCCGCGAGATGGGCCAGGACGAACGTCTGCCGCCGTTCTATTTCGCCAAGCCCGCCGACGCGATCGTGCCGGACGGTGGCACCGTGCCCTATCCGTCGCTGACCAAGGACATGCACCACGAAGTCGAGCTGGTGGTCGCGCTCAAGAGCGGCGGCCGCAACATCCCGATCGCCAAGGCCAATGACTGCATCTACGGCTACGCCGTCGGCATCGACCTCACTCGCCGCGACCTGCAGATCGCCTCGCGCGACCTGAAGCGGCCGTGGGAAATCGGCAAGGCCTTCGACCACTCGGCGCCGTGCGGCCCGATCCGCCCGGCCTCCGAAACCGGCCACCCGAAGGCTGGCAAGATCACGCTCTCCTGCAACGGCACGATCCGCCAGGACGGCGACCTCAATCAACTGATCTGGAACGTGCCGGAAATCATCTCCAACCTGTCGGAGATGGTCACGCTGGAGCCCGGCGACATCATCATGACCGGCACGCCCGCGGGCGTCGCTGCCTGCGTGGCCGGCGACAGACTGGAATGCGAAGTCGAGGGCGTCGGCAAGCTGACCGTCACCATCGGCCAGAAGCTGACCTGAGCCTTGTGAGCAATATTGATCATTCCGGGAGACCGGAATGATCTACTTTTCCTGTGCCAATAAAGCCGTCCGGAAATGGAACTCGGACGGCCGATCGCAGTTGATGATCCGGCGGTTCGCAGCGGTTAACGAGCTGTTAACGGGCCGGCACCATACTTCGATTTCGCACCGCACGGGACGGATTTCAATGGGCGAAGCTTTCAGGTTCGACAGGCGCTCGTTTTCGGCGGTCGCAGACCCCACCAGCATGGCGCAGCAGATCCTGCAGTTTTCGCCGGCGACCGACGCCGAAGCGTTGAAACTGCTGCGCGCCCGTTTTCCCGATTGCCCGCTCAGCATGCGGGTCGCGGCGCTGGATTTCCTGATGCGGCACAAGCCGCGCAGCCGCACCGGCTACATTCCCAGATAAGCCTGCCGCACGCGGTCGTCGCCGAGCAGCGCCTCGCCTGAGCCGGCGAGCGTAATCCGGCCGTTTTCCAGCACGTAGGCGTGGCTGGCGAGCTTCAGCGACACCGCCACGTTCTGCTCCACCAGCACGCAGGTCAGCCCCTCGCGATTGAGGTCGCGCACCGTCTGCAACACGCTTTGCACGATGGTCGGCGCCAGGCCGAGCGACGGCTCGTCGAACATCACCAAATCGGGCGCGCCCATCAGGCAGCGGCCGATGGCGAGCATCTGCTGCTCGCCGCCCGACAGCGTGCCGGCGGCCTGCTGGCGGCGCTCGGTGAGCACCGGAAACAACGTGTAGACGTGATCGAGGTTCTTGGCGCGCTCGGCGCGTGCGCGCGGCAGCATCGCGCCCATCTCCAGATTCTCGGCGACCGACAGCGACGGGAATACCTGACGGCCTTCCGCGACCTGCCCGATACCGAGGTCGCAGACTTTATGGCTCGGCCAGCCGGCGATATCGAGACCGTGGAAGTAGACGTGGCCGCGCGCGGGCTTGTGCATGCCGGCGATGGTGCGGATCAGCGAGGTCTTGCCGGCGCCGTTGGCGCCGACGATGGCGACGATGGCGCCCTCCTCGATCTCGATCGAGACGCCGTCAAGCGCCTGGGCGTCGCCGTAGAACACGTCGAGATTTTCGACCTTGAGCATCGTGCTCATGCTTTTTCCTCGCGCATGAACTTATCCGAAAACCGCTTCGCACTTTTCGCGATCATGCGATGTCCTCCGCCCCGAGATAGGAGTGGATCACCGCCGGATCGCGCACCACCTCGGCGGGCGCGCCTTGCTCAATCGCCGCGCCGTGATGCAACACCAAGATTTGTCCAGCCAGCGCCATTACGGCGCGCATCACGTGCTCAATCAATAAAATCGTGAGGCCGGTTTCGCGATTGAGTTCGCGCAGGATCGCGACAATGCGGTCGGTTTCGGTCGGCCGCAGACCCGCCATCACTTCGTCGAGCAGCAGCAGCTTGGGATCGGTGGCGAGCGCGCGCGCCACTTCGAGGCGCTTACGGTCGGGCAGCGTCAGCGACGAAGCGAGTTGCGCGCGCTTGTCGTAGAGATCGAGACGACGCAGCACCTCATACGCGTGGGTGCGCGCGTCGCTGACGTGATGGCGATGCAGCAGCGCGCCGACGATAACATTGTCCTCGACGCTCAGCGCCGGGAACGGCCGCACGATCTGATAGGTGCGGCCAATGCCGCGGCGACACACTTTGTCCGGCGTCAGACCGTCGATGCGTTCACCATCGAATGCGATGCTGCCGCCGTCAGGCGTGAACACGCCGGCGATCATGTTGAACAGCGTCGTCTTGCCGGCGCCGTTCGGGCCGATCACCGCGAAGATGCCGCCTTGCGGCACCTCGAAAGAGAGATGATCGACGGCAAGGAGCCCGCGGAAGCGCTTGCTGATGCCATCGATCTTAAGCAGGGGGACCTTGAGGAGCGCGGTCATTTGCCGTTCTCCGTCAGGCCGAGAACGCGCTTGAGCCAGGGCCAGACGCCCTCCGGCAGCGCCATGATCACCAGCAGCAGGCAGATGCCGTAGAACACCTGCTTGGCGCCCGGCAGTTCGATGCCGAGCGCGTGCAGCAGAGCCGTCAGCGTTTCGGCCATGCCTGTGAGCACGAAAGCGCCGAGGATCGGTCCGAACAGCGTGCCCACGCCGCCGACGATGGGCCCGAGGATGATCTCGATCGAGCGCGAGATGTGAAACACCTGCTCGGGGAAAAGATTGTTGTAGAAGAACGCATAGATCACACCGGCAAAGGACGTCATCGCCGCCGAGATCACCACCGCGATCATCTTGTAGCGGAACGTGTCGATGCCGGTGGAGCGCGCTGTTCGGACCGATCCTCGGCGCTTTCGTGCTCACAGGCATGGCCGAAACGCTGACGGCTCTGCTGCACGCGCTCGGCATCGAACTGCCGGGC
>JANMSZ010000319.1:0-6960 GCA_031389925.1 Hyphomicrobiales bacterium
CAGGAACACGGTCACCAGGATCGACCACACGAACAGCGGCATCTTGTGCAGCGTCATGCCGGGCGCGCGCATGTTGAAGATGGTGGTGATGAAGTTGATGGCGCCGAGGATCGACGAGGCGCCCGCCAGATGCAGCGACAGAATGGCGAAATCGACCGCCGGACCCGGATGGCCCGAGGTCGAAAGCGGCGCGTACAGCGTCCAGCCGGCGCCGACACCGGGCGAGCCCGGCTCGCCCTCGACGAACATCGAGATGACCAACAACGAGAACGAAGCCGGCAATAGCCAGAACGAAATGTTGTTCATGCGCGGGAACGCCATGTCGGGCGCGCCGATCATCAATGGAACGAACCAGTTGCCGAAGCCGCCGATCATCGCCGGCATGACCATGAAGAAGATCATGATCAGGCCATGGCCGGTGACGAACACATTGTATTCGTGCGGGGTCGGGAAGAACTGAACGCCGGGGTGCGCGAGTTCGACGCGGATGGCGATCGACAGCAGGCCGCCGACGATGCCGGCCATGATCGCGAACACCAGGTACATCGTGCCGATGTCCTTGTGGTTCGTCGAATAGACGAAACGGCGCCATCCGGTCGGATTGTGATGCTCTTCGTGATGGGCTTCGTGTGCGCCGTGTGCCGCTGCGTTGCTTGCCATCTTTATTGTCCTTCGACCCTTGTCGTTATCGGTTCGCGGCGCATCACTTAGCGTTACCGGCCGCGGCAACCGCGGTCGGACGAACGCTGTCGTCGGTGGCGTATTTCTTCTTCGCCTGATCGAGCCAGGCGGTGTACTCGGCGTCGTTCACGACGCGAACCGCGATCGGCATGAAGGCGTGGTCCTTGCCGCAGAGCTCCGAGCACTGGCCGTAATACATGCCTTCGCGCTCGGCCTTGAACCAGGTCTCGTTGATGCGGCCGGGGATCGAGTCGATCTTGATGCCGAAGGCGGGCACCGCGAAAGCATGGATCACGTCGGAACCGGTGGTGATAATGCGCACGACCTTGTTGACCGGCACCACCATCTCATTATCGACCGCCAGAAGGCGCGGCTGGCCCGGCTTGAGGTCCTTGGTCTGCACCATCAGCGAGTCGAATTCGAACTTGCTGTCCGGATAGCTGTAGCTCCAGAACCACTGCTTGCCGGTCGCCTTCACGGTCACGTCGGCCTGCGGCGTGTTGAGCTGATAGAACAGCAACCGGAACGACGGCACCGCGATCGCCACCAGGATGAGCACCGGAACGACGGTCCAGATCACTTCGATCAGCGTGTTGTGGGTGGTGCGCGAGGGCACCGGGTTGCTCTTGGCGTTGAACTTCACTGCCACGATGACCAGCAGCGCCAGCACGAAGATCGTGATCGCCGTAATCACCCAGAGAAGAAAGTCGTGAAACCAGATGATGTTGTCCATCACCGGGGTCGCGCCCTTCTGCAAGCCGAGCTGCCACGGTTCCGGCTGACCGGTCGCGGCCAGGGCCGCGCCTCCGGTGAGAACGATCACGTACGTGATCATGACTGCGACCAACCGCTTGAGCACCAGCATTGTCGAATGCGCTCCCTCGACGAAAAATAACGGCCCAGACAAGGCCCTTTTAGGCCCCTTTTTACCGCCCACCACAGACAGGATGTTCGGCGCGGCCCCGCTCAACACGGCATTTGCCACGGGCGTGGCAGCTTTAAGCGGTGCGGCGGGACGGGGGAAATCCCGGCCTCTCAAACCATAATTCCGGGGCTGCTGCAATGCACCTCGTCGCCTGCCCCATGCGACAAACGGCTTATCTTGGGGACCGTTTTGGGCCGCTCTCGGGGGCCGTTTTAGGCCGCGTTTTGACGCCGTATTTACGCCACGCCGCAAGCGCCTTGGATGGCTGCCAAATGCCCTTGCTTCACAGAACCGGGCCGGGCATGACCCAGCGGGAATGAATTAAAGTGCGAGCGGGGCAAGCGATTCGCCTCCTCGCCCCGGTTTCCGTCCTAAGGGATTGAGAGATGCGCATTTTCAAGCAAAGCGGGCTGGCGGCACTGGCCATGCTGACGGGGTTGGCCATCCTGCTGGCTTTGCCGGCCGATCGCGCCGCCGCCCAGGGCGCCGTCAAATCGGTGCATAAAGACTGGCAGATCCGTTGCGACACCCCGCCCGGCGCCAAATCCGAGCAATGCGCGCTGATCCAGAGCGTCACCGCCGAGGACCGCGCCAATGTCGGGCTGACGGTGATCGTGCTGAAAACCGCCGACGCCAAAAGTCGATTGATGCGTGTGGTTGCTCCGCTCGGCGTACTGCTGCCCTCTGGACTGGGCCTTAAGATTGATACCGCCGACGTCGGCCGCGCCGGCTTCGTGCGCTGCCTGCCCAACGGCTGCATCGCCGAGGTTGTGATGGACGACGAACTGATCAAAAAATTGCGGACCGGCAAGGCCGCGACCTTCATCATTTTCCAGACGCCGGAAGAAGGCATCGGCTTTCCGATGAGCCTCAACGGCTTCGGCGAAGGCTACGACAAGCTGCCCTAGCTGCCCACCCTCGCCTTCACCGCCCGATCCGTGGATACTGACAAAAAACGGTTCGGGTGGAGACGCGACGTGAATCTCGGATTTGTCGGATTGGGTGCGATGGGACAGTTGATTGTCCCGCGCCTGATGGCTGCCGGGCATCAGGTGACCGGCTGGAACAGGTCCAAAGACAAGGCCGCAATGCTCTTAGAAGCCGGCATGCTCTGGGCCGAGCATCCCCGAGCAGTCGCCGAGCAATCCGACATCGTGTTTTCGATCGTCACCGACGCCAAGGCGGTCAAAGCCGTGGCGCTAGGCCCGACCGGCATCGTCTCCGGCCTCAAGAAGGGCGGCATCTACATCGACATGAGCACGATCGAGCCGGACGAGAGCCGCGCCGTCGCCGCGGAATTCGCCAAGGCCGGATCGATCATGCTGGACGGCCCGCTGTCCGGCTCGCCGGTCACCGTCGCGCAGGGCAACGCCTCGGTGATGATCGGCGGCGACGAAGCCGCGTTCGAGCGTGTGAAGCCGGTGCTGTTGGCGATCGGTCCCAAGGTCACGCGCATCGGCGGCAACGGCCTCGCCTGCCAGACCAAGATCGCGGTCAACCTGCTGCTGATGGTCGAGATCATCGCCTTCGGCGAAGCCGTAGCGCTCGCCGAAAAAGGCGGTGTGACGCGCGAGGCCGCGGTCGACGCCATTCTCAAGAGCGTCGCGGCGTCGCCGGTGATCGGCTATCGCGGGCCGTTCATTCTCGAGGGCAAGATGCCCGAGATGCCGCTGGCCGACGTGACGCTGCAGCAGAAAGACATGATGCTGGCGCTCAATCTCGGCCGCACGTTGGGCTCGCCGGTGCCGCTCGCTGCCGCCGCCAATGAGATGATGAATGCCTGCCGCGGGCTCGGTATCGACGGCAATGATTTTGTGGTCGCGCATCAGGTCTATCGCCGTTTGGGAGGACAACAATGACGTCATCGGCTGAAAAATTCGGCGCGGCGCTGGCGCGCGGGCTGAAAGGCGCCGCCGCGGTGATGAACGAGGGCAAAAAAGACCCGGTCATGTTTCGCACCAATCTCAAGGACGTGCCGAAAGTCGAAGGCCTCAAGCGCGACGACGGCTGGGTCGACATGCAGGTGCAATTCCTGATCGACAAGAAAACCGCCGATGCCGATCACGTCGTCGGCTGGACCGTGCTCAAGCCCGGCGCGCGGCACGAGAACCATCGCCATCACAACTGCGACGAGTTCTTCATCGTGCTCAAGGGCCACGGCATGATTTACACCGACCGAGGCGACACGCCGTCAGTCGAAGGCGACGTTGTCTATTCGCCGCGCGGCTGCTGGCACGGCTTCAACAACACCTCGAACGAGGACGTCGTGCTGGTGTGGGGCTGGATGGGCGCCGGCTCGATCGAAGATTCAGGCTACGAAGTGCATCCGGAAAGTCACGGCGCATGATCCCGAAAAGTGGGCACCGGTTTTCGGGAAAGATCATGCGCAAAGGTAAAAAGCAATGAAAGCCTGGGACCATCCGCTGATTCAAAAAGGCATGCCGCTGCAACTGGCGAAGCGCCAAGCGCGCATCGCCGCCGGCGAGCGGCCGCTCGGCTGGAAGGTCGGCCTCGGCGCGCCGGCCAGCATGGAGAAGGTCGGCATCGCGGCGCCGATCGTCGGCTATCTGATGCAGCGCGCGCTGCTGCTGTCGGGTTCGACGGTGTCGCTCGACGGCTGGGTCAAGCCGGTGGCCGAGGCTGAAATCTGCGTGCGCATGATGAGCGATCTGCGCGGCGGCGCGACGGCGGACACGGCTCTCTCCGCGATCAAGGAGATTTTTCCCGCCATTGAACTCGCCGATCTCGACCCGGTGCCGACGCCGGACAATCTCGACGTCGTGCTCGAAGGCGACGTCTATCAGCGTCACATCATTCTGTGCGGCAACACGCGGTTCGGCGGCTCGACCGCCGGGCTGACATCGCGCCTGATCCGGCGCGGCACGCAATTTGCGAACACCACCGACCCCGAAGAACTGACCGGCAAGCTGCCGGAGATCGTCGCGCACGTCGCCAACACGCTGTCGGCGTTCGGCGAGAAACTGTCGGCCGGCGACGTCATCATCACCGGCTCGATCACGCCGCCGATCATGATCGAAGCCGACGAGACCGACATCACCCACGCGCTCGACCCGATCGGCGAGGTCAGCGTGAGCTTCGCAAGGGACTGAGATTCGGCAGGATTCCACTATTGATCGAAGTCAAAGCCAGCCCGGCCAGCCTTCACTATACAAATACGGAATGTGAACTGCACCGGCCGCGATGGCGGTGCGGCGCCAACAATAGAGGGTGCCACATGACGAATTGGCCAGAGCATACCAAACAACTGATCTCGCACTTACGCACGCTACGAAGCGGCGCGCCCGCGGTCATGAAAGCGTTTGCCGACATGGCGCAAGCGGCGTCGGCGCCGAAGGCGCTCGACAGCAAAACCAAGGAGCTGATCGCTCTGGGTATCGCGGTCGCGGTCCGCTGCGACGATTGCATCGGTTTTCACGTCAAGGCCGCGATGGGGCACGGCGCGTCGCGTGACGAGCTCGATGAAACCCTCGGCATGGCCATCTATATGGGCGCAGGCCCGTCGGTGATGTACGCCAGCCACGCCATCGATGCGTTCGAACAATTCAACAAGCCCGCGGAAACGCCGGCCGTTTCCGCGGCGTGACATCGGCTCACCGCACGTCGAACACCAGCTTGCCCTTGAGGTGGCGGCCTTCGCTGACCTTATGCGCCTCGATGGCGTCGGCGAGCTTATAGTGCGTGATCGCCGGCGGCTTGACGGCGCCGACTTTCAGCAACTCCAGCAGGCGCAACAGATGCGCGCGGTCGCGCTTCACGTCGGGCTTGAGCGTCTCGACGTCGGCGCGCGTGACGCCTTCCGGCCCCGGTGAGATCCACACCAGTCTGCCGCCGGATTTGAGCACCTTGTAGCTGCCTTCGCGCACGCCGCCACCGACAGTGTCGAACACCACGTCGCAGATCGGCCCGATCTTGGTGAAGTCTTCCTTGTTGTAATCGATGACCTGGTCGGCGCCGAGGCCGCGCACATAATCATGATTGCCGGCGCTGGCGGTGGTAATGACTTTGGCGCCGAGATGCTTGGCGAGTTGCACGGCAAAACCGGCAACGCCGCCGGCGCCGCCCTGGATCAAAATGGTCTGCCCGGCTTTGAGATGCGCGGTGTCTTCGATCGCCGTCAGCGCCGTGAGGCTGACAAGACCGAGCGCCGCAGCGTCAGTGTGGCTCACCGAAGCCGGCTTCTTGGCGACGATGGCGGCCTTGATCGCGATCTTTTCCGCGTAGGCGCCTTCGATGCCCTGATCGGTGACGCCAAACACCGCGTCGCCGACGGCAAAATCGGTCACGCCAGAGCCGACTTGGGCGACGATGCCGGAGAAGTCGCGGCCGAGGATGTGGGGGAATTTTTTGAGCTTGTAGTTGCCATTGCCGACCCGCACTTTCGGATCGGCGCCATTGACGGAGGCCGCGTGGATGTCGACAACGACCTCGCCAGGTCCCGCCAGCGGGTCCGGCGCGTCGCCATAGCGCAGCACGTCCACGCCGCCGTGTGTATCGATGAGAGCCGCTTTCATTCTTGTCTCCTCCAACGAGACCGCTGCATAGCAACTGGTCCAAGGAAAATCCAAAGAGAAATCCATGCTTCCCTGGAAAGTCCTCGATACGGCGAAAGTGCCCGGCGGCGACGAGGTGCTGCGGCTGAAACAGCGCGGCGCCGAGTTCGTCATCATGTTGGGCAACAACCAACTGATGAGCACGCGCCTGAGTGCTACCGAACAGGCGCTGGCGACGATTGCCTGCGACGACAGGATACGCGCCGCCAAGCAGCCACGCATCCTGATCGGCGGCCTGGGGATGGGCTTCACCCTGCGGGCGGCGCTCAAGATATTGGGGCCGCAGGCGCGCATTGCAGTGGCCGAACTGGTGCCGGCGGTCGTGAAATGGGCGCGCGGTCCGATGGCGGAGATCTTCGCCGGCTCGCTCGACGACCCGCGTGTTACGATCCACGAAGCCGATGTCGGCGAGTTGATCCGCGTCGGCAAGCAGACCTACGACGCGATCCTGCTCGACGTCGACAACGGGCCGGAAGGGCTGAGCCGCGTCGCCAATGATGCGCTATACGACGAGAAGGGTTTGCGCGCCGCGCACGCCGCGCTGCGGCCCGGCGGCGTACTGGCGATCTGGTCGTCGGCCCCGCACCCGGAATTCAACGCACGGCTGCGCAAGACCAAATTCGCCGTGAAGGAAATTCCGGTCCGCGCCAAGGGACCGCGCGGCGGCGCGCAGCATTTGATGTGGACGGCGACGCGCGCCAAACGTTAGCGCTTGTTGAGGCTCTGCCGCAGTGCGTCGCGGTCGACCTTGCCGGTGCGGCCCAGCGGCAGCTCGGCGCCGAA
>JANMSZ010000333.1:0-5234 GCA_031389925.1 Hyphomicrobiales bacterium
TCCAGACCTGGAAGCAACTGCCGCGCTACTGGATGCTGTCGCTGCGCTCGTGCCTGATCGGTTGCTGGATGGGCATCAGCCCGGCCGGTGCGACGCCGGCCTCGTTCATGAGCTACGGCATTGCCAAGCGCATCTCGAAGCGTGGCCACAATTTCGGCAAGGGCGAGATCGAAGGCGTCATCGCGCCGGAAACCGCCGCGCATGCTGCGGGCACCGCGGCGTTGCTGCCGATGCTCGCGCTCGGCGTGCCAGGTTCACCGACCGCCGCCGTGCTGCTCGGCGGGCTGTTGATCTGGGGCTTGCAGCCCGGTCCCTTGCTGTTCGTCGAGCAGAGCGAATTCGTCTGGGGCCTCATTGCCAGCATGTATATGGGCAACATCGTCGGCCTAATCGTGGTGCTGACCTGCGTGCCGCTGTTCGCCGCGATCCTGCGCATTCCGTTCAGCGTCATCGCGCCGATCATTCTCGTGCTCTGCGCCATCGGCGCCTACACCGTGAACAACAACACCTTCGACGTTGTGATGATGCTGGTGTTTGGCGTCGTCGGCTACTTCATGAAGAAGGCCAACTACCCGCTGGCGCCATTGGTGCTCGCGATCGTCCTTGGTGACAAAGCGGAAGTGTCTTTGCGGCAAGCGCTGCTGGGATCGCAGGGAAATCTCGGCGTGTTCTTCTCGAACGGGCTGGTGGCAACCGTCATGACGCTCGGTCTGATCGCGCTGTTCTGGCCGATCATCCAGAACGGTCTTTCCCGTGTGCGCGGCGCCTTCGGTGCGGCGCGCCCGGCGCAATAGTAACGGCGCCGGGGCCCGCGCCGCGGGTCCCGGCATTGCTGGGCGGCGGCCGGTTCGCGGCCGCCCGGAATTGAGAGAAAGGCCGCTTTTGCGGGTCCAATGAAAGGCGTTGCACCCGTCGGGGCCTGCTGGCATATTGTATACCACACATGAACACACGAGATCCAACCCCCCGCCGCGCTAGTCCGCGGCCCCGTGCGCCGGCCGCGGTCCGCGCACCGGTCGCGGCACAGCCGGCGCTGGCCCCGATCGACGCCACCCCGAGCTTCAAGCACAAGGCCTATGCCGCCTTGAAGAACGCCATCGTGGCGATGGACATCTATCGTAACCGCGACGACATCCGCCTCGACGAGCGCAAGCTGGCGCAGGACTTCGGCATCAGCCGCACCCCGGTGCGCGAGGCGATGGCGCAGCTCGAGAGCGAAGGCTTCGTGCGCTCGGTGCCGCGCCGCGGCATCTATGTCGTGCGCAAGACCAAGACCGAAGTGATCGAAATGATCACCGCCTGGGCCGCCCTCGAAAGCATGGCGGCGCGTCTGGTTACGACGAACGCGACGCAGGAGCAGATCGCCGCGTTGCGCAAGATGTTCACGACGTTCGAAGGCGATCAGGTCCGTGCCCACCTCGACGAATATTCTGAGGTCAACATCGAATTCCACCAGAGCATCATCAAGCTCAGCGGCAACCGCGTGCTGATCGAGATGGCGGAAAACCTGTTCACCCATATGCGCATGATCCGGCGCAAGACCATCGTCGAGAAGGATCGCGTCGATCGTTCGATCCGCGATCACATCAAGATCATCGAAGCTTTGGAAACGCGCGCCACCGACCGCGCCGAAGTGCTGGTGCGCGACCACGCACTCGGCCTGGCCGATCACGTGGCGCGTTTCGCCGATTATTTGGATTGAAAGAAGGAGGACAGTCATGTCCGACGCAGCAGTTAAAACGAAACCCGAAACAGGCGCGGCCGAAGAACGCGAGCAGACGGACGGCTTCAATCTCATCATCGATGCGCTCAAACTCAACGGCCTGACCACGATCTATGGCGTGCCCGGCATTCCGATCACCGACTTCGGCCGCATGGCGCAAGCCGCGGGCATCCGAGTCCTGTCCTTCCGTCATGAACAGAACGCCGGCTACGCCGCTTCGATCGCGGGCTTTCTGACCAAGAAGCCCGGCGTTTGCCTCACCGTGTCGGCGCCCGGTTTCCTTAACGGTCTGACCGCGCTGGCGCATGCCACCACCAACTGCTTCCCGATGATCCTGATCTCGGGCTCGTCCGAGCGCGAGGTCGTCGACCTGCAGCAGGGCGACTATGAAGAGATGGACCAACTCGCTATCGCCAAGCCGCTGTGCAAGGCCGCATTCCGCGTGCTGCATGCGCAGGACATCGGCATTGGCCTGGCGCGCGCGATCCGCGCTGCGGTTTCGGGCCGTCCGGGCGGCGTCTACCTTGACCTGCCGGCCAAGCTGTTCGGCCAAGTGATGGACGCCGAGGCCGGCAAGAACTCGCTGGTCAAGGTCATCGACGCCGCGCCGGCGCAGATTCCGGCGCCGGAGTCGATCAAGCGCGCGCTCGACGTACTCAAGAGCGCCAAGCGCCCGCTGATCATTCTCGGCAAGGGCGCGGCTTACGCGCAGGCCGACGATGCCATCCGTTCGCTGGTCGAAAAAAGCGGCATTCCGTTCCTGCCCATGAGCATGGCCAAGGGCCTTTTGCCCGACACGCATCCGCAATGCGCGGGCGCGGCGCGCTCGACCGTGCTGAAGGACTCAGACGTCGTGATGCTCATCGGCGCGCGCCTGAACTGGCTGCTGTCGCACGGCAAGGGCAAGAGTTGGGGCGACGCGCCGAAAAAGTTCATCCAGATCGATATCGAGCCCAAGGAAATGGACTCGAACGTCGAGATCGTCGCCCCTGTGGTTGGTGATATCGGCTCGTGTGTCTCGGCCCTTCTTCAGGGCATGGGTGGCAACTGGCCGGCTCCGCCCGCGGACTGGACTGGCGCCGTCAAGACGAAACGGGACGACAACGTCGCCAAGATGGCGCCGCGCTTGATGAACAACAACGTGCCGATGGATTATCACGGCGCGCTCGGCGTGCTGCGCACCATCGTCAAGGAGCGGCCCGATGCCATTCTGGTCAACGAAGGCGCCAACACGCTCGATCTCGCGCGCGGCATCATCGACATGTATCAGCCGCGCAAACGCCTCGACGTCGGCACCTGGGGCATCATGGGCATCGGCATGGGCTATGCCATCGCCGCCGCGGTCGAGACCGGCAAGCCGGTGCTTTGCGTGGAAGGCGACTCGGCCTTCGGCTTCTCCGGCATGGAGGTCGAGACCATCTGCCGTTACAACCTGCCGGTCTGCATCGTCATCTTCAACAATGACGGCATCTATCGCGGCACCGACGTCAACACCAGCGGCAGCTCCGACCCGGCGCCGACCGTTTTCGTCAAAGGCTCGCGCTACGACAAGATGATCGAAGCTTTCGGCGGCGTCGGCGTCAACGCGACATCGCCGGACGAACTCAAGCGCGCCGTCAACGCGGCCATGGATAGCGGCAAGCCGACGCTGATCAACGCAGTGCTCGACCCGGCCGCCGGCAGCGAAAGCGGCCGTATCGGCAATCTCAACCCGCAAAGCAAACTCAAGAAAAAGTAAGCACCAACAATTCAGTTGCGCCGGATGTCCGCCTGCGCGGCATGACCGGCGAGATGGAGAAAATTGAAATGGCCAAGAAGAAACAGAAATCCAAGGCGAAAGCCGCACCTAAGAAATCCACCCGCAAGGTGGTCAAGCTTGCCGCCAAGAAGCCAGCCGCCAAGAAATTCGCAAAGCAGGCGAACGGCAACGGCAAATCGGCTTCCATGCCGAAAGCGTCAACCAAGCCTTACGGCCAGGACGGCAAGGCGCTGACCGGTGTGCGCATTCTCGATTTCACGCACGTGCAATCGGGCCCGACCTGCACCCAGTTGCTCGCCTGGTTCGGCGCCGACGTGATCAAGGTCGAGCGCCCCGGCGTCGGCGATATCACGCGTGGCCAGCTGGTCGACGTGAAGGGCGCAGACTCGCTGTACTTCACCATGCTCAACCACAACAAGCGGTCGATCACGATCGACAGCAAGCATCCGCAGGGCATGCGCGTGCTCAATGCGCTGATCAAATCCTGCGACGTGCTGGTCGAGAATTTCGCGCCCGGCGCGCTCGACCGCATGGGGCTCACGTGGGACTACATCCACAAGCTCAACCCGCGCATGATCGTCGCCTCGGTGAAGGGCTTCGGCCCCGGTCCCTACGAGGACTGCAAGGTCTACGAGAACGTCGCGCAATGCGCCGGCGGCTCGGCCTCGACCACCGGCTTCCGCGAAGGTCCGCCGCTGGTCACCGGCGCGCAAATTGGTGACTCGGGAACAGGTCTTCATCTCGCGCTCGGCATCGTCTCGGCGCTGTTCCAGCGCAACCGCACCGGCCGCGGCCAGAAGGTGCTCACCGCGATGCAGGACGGCGTGCTCAATCTCTGCCGCGTCAAGCTGCGCGACCAGCAGCGCCTCAAGGCGGGCCCGCTGACCGAATACAGCCAGTACGGCGAGGGCATTACGTTCGGCGACGCCGTGCCGCGCGCCGGCAACGATTCCGGCGGCGGCCAGCCCGGCTGGATCCTCAAGTGCAAGGGCTGGGAGACCGATCCCGACGCCTACATCTACTTCATCACCCAGGCGCCGGTCTGGGGCCCGATCTGCGACCTGATCGGCGAGCCGACCTGGAAGACCGATCCGGAATACGCCACGCCGCGCGCGCGGCTGCCGAAGCTCAAGGCGATCTTCCGCCGCATCGAAGACTGGACCATGACCATGACCAAGTTCGAGGTCATGAATGCCTGTAACGAAGTCGACATTCCGGTCGGTCCCATTTTGTCGATGAAGGAAATCGCCGAGGAGCCGTCGCTGCGCGAGACCGGCACCGTGGTCGAAGTCGATCATCCGGTTCGCGGCAAATATCTGAGCGTCGGCAATCCGATCAAGATGTCGGACTCGATCTCCGAAGTGACGCGTTCGCCGCTGTTGGGCGAACACACCGACGAGATTCTGACCAAGGTGCTCGGCTTCAAGGCCGCCGAGGTCGCGGAAATCAAGAACTCCGGCGCACTGAGCGCGCCGAAGAAGGAAGAGAAGGCGGCGTAATTTTCACCCATCCCCCTTGTGGGGAGGGGTCGGGGGTGGGGGTAGTTGTTAGACGCGTCGAGCGCGACAGCTACGACCCCCTCCCTAACCCTCCCCCACAAGGGGGGAGGGAACACAGTTGAGTTCGGGGAGAAAGAATATGCGTATCGTGGTCCACGGCCAGCAGGCCTTCGGCAAGGCGGTGCTGGAAGCGCTGCTCAAGCGCGGTGAAGAAGTCGTCGCCGTTTACGTCGCGCCGGAAAAAGAGGGCGCC
>JANMSZ010000359.1:0-9072 GCA_031389925.1 Hyphomicrobiales bacterium
CGATGATGCCGGAATCCTCGAACAGCCGCACCGTGCGGTAGACCGTCGAAATCGAAATCCGGTCGTCGACTTTGGCGCAGCGCCGATAGAGTTCTTCCACATCGGGATGATCGTCGGACGACGCCAGCACGCGCGCGATCACGCGCCGCTGCTCGGTCATGCGCATGCCCTTGGCGGCGCATAAAGCCTCGATATTGCGTCTTTCAGGGCTGTTTTTGTCCGGCGCGGCCACGATAAGCACGTCTCCTTTTCGGCCCTCATACCACATTTCGAAACTAGCGCTTGGTGATTTAGGCCAGGTCGCGGCGCAGCACCAGCGCGGCGGCGGGCTTGGCCCCGGGCGAGGTGTAGTAATTGGGCCGCCGCGATATCTCGTGGAAACCGGCGCGGTCATAAAGCCGGATCGCCGGTTTGTTGTTTTCGTCGACTTCCAGGAACACGGTGCGCGCGCCCAAGCCGGCCAGCCGGCGTAGTTGCAGCGTCCACAGATTGCGCGCCAGACCGCGGCCGCGCCGCGCGCTCGTCACCGCGATCGACAGGATTTCCGCTTCGTCCTCGACCTGCCGCGACATGATGAAGCCGACCAATTTGCTTCCCGCCATGGCACGATGCGCGATGACGGTGCGGTCGGTCAGCAGGCCTTCGACTTCCTGTTCGCTCCAGCCGCGCCGGAACGACGCCGCGTGTAGTGACGCAATCGCCGCGGCGTCGCGGCTGCTCGCTTCCGACAGCATCGGTTCGCTGCGTGCGAACAGGCCGCGCAGAAAGCCGATCATCGGCGCGCCAGCTGCGCCGCGTTCTGCGGCTGCGCGTCGGGCGCGCGCAAGTACAGCGGCTTCGGTGGCGAACCGGTCTCGATCGCGGCGGCGCCGAGCCGCGCCACCCATTCGATGTCGGGCGCGCCGAGCGGATCGACGGCGCTCGGTGCGCGCTCGGCCGGCGGCCAGGCCGCGGCGAGAAGTTTGGCGCCGGTGCCGATCAAACGCGGCGCGCCGGTTGCGGCAAAGCGCAAGGCTTCGCGCAGTGGCACCAGCCGCGCCGTCACCAGCGTGCGGCCGCCGGGTCCGAAGGCTTGCATGTAGACGTGATCGTGCCGTGCATCGATTACTGCCACCACCGGCAGCGAGTCGTCGTCGGCGATCAACGGCGCGGCGTAAGCGGCGAGCGTCGAGAGGCCGACCGCCGGCTTGCCGGTCGCCAAAGCGATGCCGCGCGCGGCGGCGATGCCGACGCGCAGGCCGGTGAAGCTGCCGGGTCCGGTGGTGACGGCGATGCGGTCGATGTCGGAGAAGGTGATGCGCGCGCGGTCCATCACGCGGGCGATCAGCGGGATCAGCGCTTCGGCATGACCGCGCACCATCGGCATCGATTCAAGGACGGCGGCGCCATCTTGTTCGGTGTCGAACACGGCGGCCGAACAGGCCTCGAGTGCGGTGTCGATGGCGAGAATGCGCATGGCGGCTAATCTATCACCGTCATGACGGGGCGTGGGTCGCCATCCACGCCTTTCTTGCGGCTAAATCGGCCGGATTTCGACCACTTCGGGCACAAAATGCTTGAGCAGGTTTTGGATGCCGTGCTGCAGGGTGGCGGTCGAGGACGGACAGCCGGAGCAGGCGCCCTTCATCTCCAGGTACACGACGCCTTCCTTGTAGCCTTTGAAGGTGATGTCACCGCCATCGCCGGCCACCGCCGGGCGCACGCGCGTCTCGATCAGATCCTTGATGATCGCGACCGTCTCGGCGTCTTTCTCTTCAAAGAATTCATCGCCGGTGCCGTCCGGCGCTTTCACATCGGCTGCCACCAGCGGCGCGCCGGACATGTAGTGCTCCATGATGGCGCCGAGGATCGCCGGCTTGATCTGCGGCCACTCGCCGTCGGTCTTGGTCACCGAAATGAAATCGGATCCGAAGAACACGCCGCCGACATTCGGAATGTCGAACAGCCGCCACGCCAGCGGAGATTGCCTGGCGGCTTCCTTGGTCGGCATGTCGAGCGTGCCGGTATCGAGCACGGCGCGGCCGGGCAGGAATTTCAGCGTCGCCGGGTTCGGCGTGGTTTCGGTCTGAATGAACATTCTGGCTCTCCCTGCGGGGTTAAGGCCCGTGGATGGCGTGTGTGTCTTGAATAGATGGCCCTTGCTGGGGTCGAGGTCAACCTGCGGGAAACGCAGCATTTAGCCGCAAATCACGACATCGCGTCGATGTCTTCGTCGCTCAGATGACCGGGGATGATCGCCACCGGGATCGGAAACTGCCCTGCGGTCTTGGCGAGGTTGGTGATCAGCGGACCGGGACCTTCCTTGCCGGTGTCGGCCGCCAGCACCAGGATACCGATGTCGGTGTCCTCATCGATCACCTTGCTAATCTGCTCGGTGGTGTTGCCTTCGCGGATCACGCGGTCCGGCGTGATGTCGGCAACGGCCTTGCTACGCGCGCTGAATTTATCCAGCACCGCGTTGGCTGCCTCCATCGCCTCGGCCTGCATGATGTCGGCGACGCCGAGCCATTGCTGATTGCGTTCGGCGGTCTCGATCACGCGCAGCATGATGATCTGCGACTTGGTGCGGCCGGCGCGCTTGGCCGCCCAATAGACCGCACGCTCGCACTCTTCGGTGTCGTCGATGACGACGAGGTATTTGCGCTTGTGCCCGGCCTCGAAGCTACGGCGTTTGTTCCCCATGCCGGAATGGTGGCACGGCCGGTGCCGGGACGACAAGACAGGCAATTTTGCCTAGTTGCGCGCGCGGAATTAACGCCGCACGAAACCGACGATGTCCTTGACCGCCTTCATGGTTTCGGCGGCGATCGTCTGCGCGCGCGCCGAGCCGTCGGCCAGGATCGAGTCGATATAGAGCGGGTCCTGCACCAGCTTTTTCATTTCCGCGCCGATCGGGCCGAGTTGGGCGACCGACAGGTCAACGAGCGCCGCCTTGAAGGTCGAGAACTGCGAGCCGCCGAATTCGCGCAGCACGTCGGCTTTGCTCACGCCTTTGAGCGCGGCATAGATGCCGACCAGATTGTCGGCTTCCGGGCGCGGCTCCAGGCCTTTTTCCTCGCTCGGCAGCGGTTCCGGATCGGTCTTCGCCTTGCGGATTTTTTGCGCGATGGTGTCGGCGTCGTCGGTCAGATTGATACGCGAATAATCCGACGGCTCCGACTTCGACATTTTCTTCGAGCCGTCGCGCAGCGACATCACCCGCGTCGCCGGTCCCTGAATGATCGGCTCGGGCAAGGGAAAGAACATCTCGCCGAAACCTTGCGCGTGGATCGACTGTGCAAAATCGACGTTGAATTTCTGCGCGATGTCGCGCGCCAGCTCGAGATGCTGCTTCTGATCTTCGCCGACCGGCACGTGTGTTGCACGGTAAACGAGAATGTCGGCCGCCATCAGGTTCGGATAGGCGTAAAGGCCGACCGAGACGTTCTCGCGGTCCTTGCCGGCTTTCTCCTTGAACTGGGTCATGCGGTTGAGCCAGCCCAGCCGCGCAACGCAATTGAACACCCAGGCCAGCTCGGCGTGTTCGGCGACCTGGCTCTGGTTGAAGATAATCTGCTTTTTCGGGTCGATGCCGCAGGCCAGAAACGCCGCGGTCACCTCGCGCGTGGCGCGCGGCAGTTCGGCCGGGTCCTGCCACACCGTGATGGCGTGCAGATCGACCACGCAATAGATGCAGTCGTACGTATCCTGCAGCGCCACGAACTTGGTGATCGCGCCGAGGTAATTGCCGAGGTGCAGATTGCCGGTCGGCTGCACGCCGGAAAATACGCGTTCTTTGAACGCCATCTTTATTCCTCTGATTGAGCCGCGAGCCATGCCACGGCGGGCTGCCACGGCGCAAGAGCTTTACCTCCCGTCGCCGCCGTATGGCGGACACATGGCTTAGGTACGTTGCCTCCGCATTCCCGGCGGTTATAGTGCCGGTTCCCACCTTGAGGTCCCCATGATTGCTTCCCGTTACGACGTGCTCGGCATCGGCAATGCCATTGTCGACGTTATCGCCCGCACCGAAGACGATTTCCTGGTCGCCCACGGCATGAACAAGGGCGCCATGGCGCTGATCGACGAGGCGCGCGCTGCAACGATCTACGAGGCGATGGGGCCGGCGACGGAGAGTTCGGGCGGGTCGGCGGCCAATACCATCGTCGGCGTCTCCAGCTTCGGCGGCCGCGCCGCCTTCGTCGGCAAGGTCAAGGACGACGAACTCGGCCAGGTCTTCACCCACGATATCCGCGCCGCCCGGGTCGGCTTTGACACGCCGCCGGCGTCGGACGGCCCGTCGACCGCGCGCTGCTACATCATGGTCACGCCGGACGGCGAGCGCACCATGAACACCTTTCTCGGCGCCGCGCAGGATCTGCATCCCCGCGACATCGACGAGGCGACGATCGCGGCCTCGGCCGTGATCTATCTCGAAGGTTATTTGTGGGATCCGCCGCACGCCAAGGAGGCCTTCCTGAAGGCGTCCGAGATCGCGCATAAATCCGGGCGCCGCGTCGCGCTGACTTTGTCGGATTCGTTCTGCGTCAGCCGCTATCGCGCCGAATTTCTCAATCTGATCCGCAAGGGCACCGTCGACATTCTGTTCGCCAATGAAGGCGAGTTGCTCAGCCTCTACGAGACGGCGGACTTCGACACCGCGGTGAAGGCGTTGCGCAACGACGCCAAGCTGGCGGTGGTGACGCGCAGCGAAAAAGGCTGCGTTGTGGTTGCGCGCGACGGCGTCGAAGCGGTGCAGGCGATGCCGATCGAAAAAGGCGTGGTCGATGTCACCGGCGCCGGCGATCTGTTCGCGGCCGGATTCCTGGTCGGGCATTCGCACGGCAAGGATCACCGGACCTCAGCCCGCCTCGGCGCGCTCGCCGCTGCCGAAGTGATCCAGCACATCGGCGCGCGTCCGATGGTCTCGCTCAAGTCGCTGGCAGCCGAGAACGGCCTGGCGGTCTAGCCGCTCCGAATTGGTAACCAATTGGTAACCGATCATGGTTACCGATTGGTGAACAGCCAATTCAGAGGACGCGGCCATGGCCAATCCCAACGACACCACCCCCAACACCGAATCGGCCAAAGTCGAAGTGGCCAAGCTCGATCTCCCGAGCGTCGAATCGCCGTCGATCTCGCCGGCCGATCTCGTGACGGTCAGCGAGCCCGCTCCGGAGACTGCGCCTGTCATGACGGCTGTCGCCGAAACGACGCAGGCTGCCGAACCGGCCGCAACGCCGGCCGCTGAGCCAATCGTCGCGGTGACACCCGCGGCCTGGCCGAGCTGGAACCCGATCGCCCTCAGGCCGCGTCACAAGCGCCACGCCTTGATGGCCGCCTCGGTGGCGGTCGCGGGCGCAGTCGGCGTCATCGCCGGCGTCGCTGCCAGCGGCACGTTCTCGACGCCCGCGCCTGCGCCGCAGGTCAACACCGCGACGGCCGACGATCGCAAGGCGATGGAGCAATCGATCGCCAAGCTCGCCAAGGAAGTCACCACGCTGAAGGCCAGCCTGGACGCCACCAACAAAACGGCGCATGCGCAGATCGCGAAGATCAGCGAGCGCGCCGACCGTATCGAGCGCAACGTCAGCGCCGAATTGATCACCGGATCGATCTCCGCGCCGCAGACCGTTCCGGCCTCCGTTCCTGTGCCAACGCCGCGCCCGGCGCCGCGCATCGCCGCGCCCGAAATTGCGCCGCCGATGCGCCAGCAGATCGTCCAGGATTGGGCGATCCGCGAAGCCCGCGACGGCTACGTCTATGTGCAGGGCCACGGCGGCGACGTGTTTCAGGTCGTGCCCGGCGCGCCTTTGCCGGGCCTCGGCCCTGTGGAATCGATCCGGCGGCAGGATGGCCGCTGGGTGGTGACGACCCCGAAGGGGATTATCGTTTCCATGCGCGACCGCCGCTATTTCGAATAATCTGCGGCCGACGCGACATCGAAGGTGAGTAGGCGGCGCCAGAACGGCGCCGCTTTTGTTTTGGCCCAACGTTTTGCGCCCAGTGTTTGCGCCGAGCCCAGTAGCGGGGCGACCAAAACCGTGTCAGATTTCCACCCATGACGCTGGGCTGGCACGGATCGATGTCATGAGCGGCACCTCGCTGAGGATTGTTATCGCCGCGGCCTGGGTTCTGATGGCTGCTGCCCCGGCGTCGGCACAAAATCTGGCGCAAGGCGCGGCGCCTGGCTCGCCTCCTGCAAAACCTGAAATGCTGGAGAACTGTCCGGGACTGGTCGCGCAGCGGCCGCCTTACGCGCCGCTGGTGCGCCGCGTCGCGCTCAACGCCGACCAAGTGCGCATCAACTATGTCGGCCATTCGACCTTCCTGCTGGAAAGCCCCCGGCTGGTGCGCGTCGCTACCGACTACAATGATTACGTCCGGCCGATGATTCTGCCCGACATCGTCACCATGAATCACGCGCACTCGACGCATTACACCGATGCGCCCGATCCCGGCATCAAGCATGTGCTGCGCGGTTGGGCCGAAGGCGAGAAGCCGGCGCGGGTCGATGTGCAATACAAGGACGTGCGCGTGCGCAACGTGCCGACCAATATCCGCTCGTGGACCACGGGCGGCACCGAGCGCCATGGCAATTCTATTTTCATTTTCGAGGTGGCCAATCTCTGTATCGCGCATCTTGGCCATCTGCATCACACGCTCAGCCAGGCTCAGCTCAATGAGATCGGCCGCGTCGATGTGGTGATGGTGCCGGTCGACGGCGGCGCGACGCTGGATCTGGAAGGCATGATCGAGGTGCTGCGCGCGCTGAAGGCGCCGCTGATGATCCCGATGCATTATTTCAGCGCCTATACGCTCGACCGCTTCCTGTCGCGGGTCCGCCAGGAATGGGACGTCGAGATCGCCGACGTGCCCTCGGTGGTGGTATCCAAGGCCAGCCTGCCGGCCAAGCCCAAAGTGCTGGTCTTGCCCGGCCGCTGAACGTCGGCCGCCGCCGGAGCCATCAACAAGCCGTGAGAGTCGGCGTGTAACCGCGCTATCGGCCGCTTTATCAACATCCAGCCGTTGACCCTGTGGAACCAATGCTTAGGTTTCGCGTTCTTGAGTGCTTGATTTTGGATATTCGAGGGGTTTTGCGATGGTTCAGACCTGGAGCGGCTGGAAACGGTTTCCAGACGCGCAATTCGGCGGCCAGCTTGAGGCGCCGATCGGTCCCGGCGTCTACGAAGTGCGCCACACCATGACCGGTCGCGTCGTGGCCTTCGGCCACACCGGCAATGTCGCCAATGCGATTTCCGAACTGAAAGTGAACGGCGGCCTGGGCCCCTTCGCCCGCCTGTTCAAGCGCGAGCCGCTGGTGTCGCGCGTCAACGATCTCGAATATCGCACCTGCGCCGCCGCCAGCCGCGCCGACGCCAAGACCACGGCCAGCAGGCTTCTGGGCTTGCGGCAGACCGCCTGGAAGCGCCGCATGGACTCGGGCTGGGCCGCGCGCCACCCAAGCTGAGTTCAGCGCTTAGACTATGGTTTCGCGGCCGGCCTAGCGCCGGCCGTTTTGCTTTTCGGTAGGCGCGTATAAGCTCCCGTCAGCAAAGGATGCTGACTTATGCTGAGTGCGGAGCAGAACGATCTCATCACTCGTGTCGGTCCCGGCACGCCGGCAGGCTCCTTGATCGCCGTTACTGGCAGCCGGCGGCGCTGGTCGATGAACTCGCCGGCAACCGCCCGATCAAGCCGGTGCGGCTGTTCGGCGAAGACCTCGTGATTTTTAAGGACGACAAAGGTCGTTACGGCCTGGTCGGCCGCCGCTGTCCGCATCGCGGCACCGATCTCGCTTACGGCCGTCTTGAAGACGGTAGCCTGCGCTGCGCGTTTCATGGCTGGCTGTTCGACGTGTATGGTAAGTGCCTGCAGACCCCGGCCGAGCCGGACGACAGCAACCTGTGCGCCAATATCCGCGCCAAGGCTTATCCGGTGGTCGAGAAGAGCGGCATTCTGTTCGCCTATATGGGACCGGGCGAGCCGCCGGCCTTTCCGCATTTCGATTGTTTCGTCGCGCCGGACACGCACACCTTCGCCTTCAAGGGCATGATCGACTGCAACTGGCTGCAATCGCTTGAGGTCGGCATCGACCCGGTGCACACCTCGCGCTGCTGCCGAAGACATTGGGCGAGGCATTGACCGCGTTGCGCGCCGACGACGCCTTCCGCGCCGGTTTCGGCGGTGGCTTCATTGACTATTACGCGCATATCAAGGAAGCCGAGCTCGCGCGTTTCAAGAAAGATTCGGGCGAGCAGGCTGACGTTACGCCCTGGGAACAGAAAGAATATTTGGATCTCTTCTAATGCCATTCGCAACGACCCCCGACAACGTGAAGCTCTATTACGAAGAAGTCGGCCAAAAAACGGAATTTGGGACGCCGATTGTCTTCGTGCATGAATTCGCCGCCGACCATCGCGGCTGGGAGCCGCAGATGCGCGAGCTCGGCAAGCGCTATCGCTGCATTGCCTATTCGGCGCGCGGCTATACGCCGTCCGACGTGCCGGCCGACAAGGACGCCTACACCTACAAGCATGTCATGCGCGATTGCGTCGCCGTGCTCGACCATCTCAAGATCGACAAGGCGCATCTCGTCGGCCTGTCGATGGGCGGCTACACCGCTTTGCAGGTCGCTCTCAATCATCCGGATCGCGTGCGCTCGATGGTGCTGGCCGGTACCGGCTCCGGCAGCGTGCGCGGCTTTACCGAGACCTTCCACAAGCATTCGCGGGAGCTTGCTGCGACGTTCGAGCGCGACGGCGCGGCGAAGGTGGCCGAGACCTACGGCTACGGGCCGAGCCGCGTGACGTTCCTGATCAAGGACCCGCGCGGCTTTGCCGAATTCACCGCGATGCTGGCCCAGCACGACGCGCAGGGCTCTGCCAACACTTCGCGCGGCTTCCAGGGCGGGCGGCCGTCGCTCTACGATTTCGAAAGCGATATCCGCAAGCTCACAACGCCGGCGCTTATCGTTGTTGGCGACGAAGACGAGCGCTGCATCGAGCCGAGCCTGTTCCTGAAGAAGACCATCGCCGCTTCCGGCCTGGTGATGATGCCGAAAACGGGCCACGTCGTGAATCTGGAGGAGCC
>JANMSZ010000483.1:0-3207 GCA_031389925.1 Hyphomicrobiales bacterium
GCGCGGCTGTCTTATTTCTACAAGCACGAGAGCTGCGGCCAGTGCACGCCGTGCCGCGAGGGCACCGGCTGGATGTGGCGCGTACTCACCCGCATGGCTGAAGGCCGCGCGCAGAAGCGCGAGATCGACATGTTGCTGGAAGTCACCAAGCAGGTCGAAGGTCATACCATCTGCGCGCTCGGCGATGCCGCGGCCTGGCCGATCCAGGGCCTCATCGCGCATTTCCGTCATGAGATCGAAGAGCGTATCGACGAGTATGCGCGCAACGCCGACAAGCACGATCTCGGCGTGCGCGATCCGGCCGACATGGTCGCGGCGGAGTAGGGCATGACCGAACGCCACAACGAACGCCATTTGGCCCAGTTCAACATCGCGCGGATCAAATATCCGCTCGACGATCCGCGCATGAAGGAATTCGTCGACAATGTCGCGCGCGTGAATGGGCTGGCGGACACGATCGAAGGCTTCGTGTGGCGGCTGCAGGACGAGAGCGGTAACGCCATGAACATGCAGGTCTATGGCGACCCGCGCGTGCTGCCAAACCTGACCGTGTGGGAAAACGTCGAGGCGCTCGAGCGCTTCGTCTGGAAGACGTTGCACAGCCGCTTCTACGGCCGGCGCGCTGAATGGTTTGAGCACATCGAGACGCCTTTGGTGCTGTGGCATATCGAGCCCGGCCATCGCCCATCAATGCAGGAAGGCGTCGACCGCCTTGAGCATCTGAAGA
Source organism: Hyphomicrobiales bacterium (assembly GCA_031389925.1). Taxonomy (GTDB): domain Bacteria; phylum Pseudomonadota; class Alphaproteobacteria; order Rhizobiales; family Xanthobacteraceae; genus Pseudolabrys. The sequence continues at coordinate 728 of JANMSZ010000483.1, forward strand.
CGCATGGGCCGAGCGATGACGCCTTCGGCTGGAAACATCTCCAGGCGGCGCAGCATTGGAAGACGGCGCGCTGCGGTGCGCCCACCACGCATCCGAACGAGCACGCGGCATGACAAAAGTAATCATCGACGGACAAGAGCTGGACGTGCCGCCGGACTACACGCTGCTCCAGGCGTGCGAAATGGCGGGCGCCGAAATTCCGCGCTTCTGCTACCACGAGCGCCTGTCGATCGCCGGCAACTGCCGCATGTGCCTGATCGAAGTGAAGGGCGGACCGCCCAAGCCGGTGGCGTCCTGCGCGCAAAACGTCCGCGATCTTCGCCCCGGCCCCAATGGCGAGCCGCCGCAGATGTTCACCAAATCGCCGATGGTGAAGAAGGCGCGCGAAGGCGTGATGGAATTCCTGCTGATCAACCATCCGCTGGATTGCCCGATCTGCGACCAGGGCGGCGAGTGCGATCTGCAGGACCAGGCGATGGCCTATGGCGCCGACGCCAGCCGGTTCCAGGAAAACAAGCGTGCGGTCGAAGACAAATATATCGGCCCGTTGGTCAAGACGATCATGACGCGCTGCATCCAGTGCACGCGTTGCATCCGCTTCTCGCAGGAAGTCGCCGGCGTGCCGGAGCTTGGTGCCATCGGCCGCGGCGAGGACATGGAGATCACGACCTATCTCGAGCACGCGATGACGTCGGAGTTGCAGAGCAACGTGGTCGATCTGTGCCCGGTCGGCGCGTTGACCTCGAAGCCTTATGCGTTCGCGGCGCGGCCGTGGGAACTGAACAAGACGCAGTCGGTCGACGTCATGGACGCGGTCGGCTCGGCCATTCGCATCGATACGCGCGGCCGCGAAGTCATGCGCATTCTGCCGCGCATCAATGACGACGTGAACGAAGAGTGGATTTCCGACAAGACGCGTCACGTGGTCGACGGCCTGCGCACGCAGCGGCTGGATCAGCCTTATATCCGCAGCGGCGGCAAGTTGCGCCCCGCGACCTGGGCGGAAGCCTTCGCGGCAATTGCCGACAAGGTCAAAGCCGCGGGCAAGAATGTCGGCGCCATCGCCGGCGATCTGGCGGGCGTCGAGGAAATGTTCGCGCTCAAGGATCTGACGACGCGCCTCGGCAGCGCGAATATCGACGCGCGCCAAGACGGTGCAGCTTTCGATCCGGCCTGGGGCCGGGCGAGCTATCTGTTCAATTCGACCATCGCCGGTATCGAGCGCGCCGACGCGCTGCTGATCGTAGGCTGCAATCCGCGCCGCGAGGCGGCGGTGCTCAACGCTCGTATCCGCAAGCGCTGGCGTGCCGGCAACTTCCCGGTCGCGCTGATCGGCGAGAAAGCGGACCTGACCTATACCTATGACTATCTCGGCGCAGGCGCCGAGACGCTGGCAGCTCTCGGCAAGACCAAGTTCGGCGAGACGCTGAAGGCGGCGGCGAATCCGCTCATCATTCTCGGCGCCGGCGCCTTGGCGCGCAAAGACGGCGCGGCTTTGGCGTCGCTCGCGGCGAAAGCCGCCGTCGAGTATGGCGCCATCGCCGAAGGTTGGAACGGTTTCTCCGTGCTGCATACCGCGGCCTCGCGGGTCGGTGCGCTCGATATCGGTTTTGTGCCGGGCAAGGGCGGCAAGACCGCCACCGAGATGGCCGGAGGCTCCGCGCCAGTGCTGTTCCTGCTCGGCGCCGATGAGATCGACGTCGCCGCCGGTTCGTTCGTCGTTTACATCGGCACCCATGGCGACAAGGGCGCGCATCGCGCCGACGTCATTTTGCCGGGCGCGGCCTACCCGGAAAAATCCGTCATCTACGTCAACACCGAAGGCCGCGTGCAGATGGCGCAACGCGCCGCGTTCCCGCCGGGTGACGCCCGCGAGGACTGGGCGATCCTGCGCGCGCTGTCGGACGTACTCGGCCACAGACTGCCTTATGACTCGCTCGGCGCGCTGCGCCAGGCGGTGTTCGCCGCGCATCCGCACATGATGCGGATCGACCAGATCGCGCCGGGCGATCCGGCGAATATCTCGGCGCTGGCGAATGTCGGCGGTTCTTTCGACAAGGCGCCGCTGCGCGCGCCGGTGACCGACTTCTATCTGACCAATCCGATCGCGCGCGCGTCCGCCATCATGGCCGAATGTTCGGCGCTGGCGAATGCGTCGGCCAAAACGGCGGCGGAGTAGGGCGATGGCCGAATTCTTCATGACTACCATCTGGCCGGTCCTCATCATGGTGGCGCAGTCCGTGCTGCTGCTGGTGATCCTGCTGGTCGGCATCGCCTACGTGTTGCTGGCCGACCGCAAGATCTGGGCGGCGGTGCAGATGCGGCGCGGCCCCAACGTGGTCGGGCCCTGGGGTCTGTTCCAGTCCTTCGCCGACCTGATCAAATTCGTGCTCAAGGAGCCGGTGATCCCGTCCGGTTCCAACAAGGGCGTGTTCCTGCTGGCGCCGCTGGTGACCTGCGTGCTGGCGCTCGCCGCCTGG
>JANMSZ010000382.1:0-1630 GCA_031389925.1 Hyphomicrobiales bacterium
CATCGAGGTCGGCTTGCGCATGTTGCGGCTGCGCCATCTGGTTGAGGAGGTCGACGGGCTTTACCGCGTCAATGCCGGCGAAATTCCCCTGCTGGATTATTACGCCAACTCGATCGCGCATCTGCTCGCGCCTGCCGCCACCGCGCAGGCCGCCGAGTGACATCGCCAGCGGCCGCGTAAGCGGCCGAAACGCGCGTATGACGCCGCCTGTGGATGAATCCGCCGCGGCTTGACGGCGCAGCCGTCAGCCTGCATTTCAAGCCTCAAGGCACCGACGGCATTCCGGAGAGTACGATGAGTTTCATTCGCCTGGGTCCAGGCCGGCGCATTATTGTCTGCGGCACCTTCGCCGCCGTCCTGATGGCGCAAGGCGAGGGCAGGGCGCAGCCCGCGGAAGGGTTCCCGTTCGATCAGGAACTTTTGCTGAATGTCGCCCCGATGCGGCCGGGCAAACGCATGCCGAGCATTACGGTCCAGCGCAGCGGCAATGCGGTGATCGACTTGTGGTGCAAGAGCGTGCCCGCACGCGTCGAGTTTTCCGACAATGCGATCAAGATCGAAACGCCGGCTTTGCCGGATAACCTGCCGCAGATGCAGAGCAGTGGGCAGTGTACGCCGGAGCGCATGGCGGCGGACGCGACCTTGCTGGAGAAATTCTCGCAGGCGACGGCTTGGCAGCGCGAAAACGGCGCCGTTGTACTGAACGGCGCCGCGCCAATGCGATTCAAGGCCGCGTCAAACTAGCAAGCCGGCCAGACGATAAGAACCCCGCAGGACGGCGAAGCCTTCCCGGCGCCACGGAGAATATCTTGCTCGGCTTCTGGCGCTTATTGGCGCGGCCTTTGCATCGCCCACCTTCATGCATCCGCCGTTCGGCTTCGCACTGTTCTACCTGCGTTCGGTCGCGCCGCCCTCCATCAAGAGCTCCGATACTCTCATGGGGTCGATCCCCTGGGTCTTCATCATGCTGTTGATGGTGGCCCTGGTGATCATGTTCCCGGGCATGGTGTCGCTCAGTGTGCAGATTTTCGGCCGCTTCTAGCGTGCAACAAAAAAGGGCGCAGCCGAAGCTGCGCCCTTTGCATCTGAGAGGTGGTGTAGAGCTTAGAAGCCCATCCCGCCGCCCATGCCGCCCATTCCGCCGCCGCCGCCCGGCATCGCCGGGGCCGCGTCCTTCGGCAGTTCGGCGACCATGGCCTCGGTGGTCACCAAGAGACCCGCAACGGACGCTGCGTCCTGTAGCGCGGTGCGCACCACCTTGGCGGGGTCGATGATGCCCTTGGCGATCATGTCGACATATTCCTCGTTCTGCGCGTCGAAGCCGTAGGTCTCCGACTTCTGATCGAGGATCTTGCCGACCACGATGGAGCCTTCAACGCCGGCATTCTCGGCGATCTGGCGGATCGGGGCTTCCAGCGCCTTCAACACGATGTTGATGCCGGCCTGGACGTCGGCGTTGTCGTTGGTGAGTTTGCCAACAGCCTTCTTGGCGCGCAGCAGCGCCACGCCGCCGCCCGGAACGACGCCTTCTTCCACCGCCGCGCGCGTCGCGTTCAAAGCGTCGTCGATACGGTCCTTCTTTTCCTTGACTTCCGTCTCGGTCGCGCCGCCGACCCGAATGACCGCGACG
>JANMSZ010000390.1:0-5279 GCA_031389925.1 Hyphomicrobiales bacterium
GATCGAGGTCACCCACGAGGCGATGATGCGCGGCATCGCCACCATCCGTCCCGGATCGACCTCCGGCGACATCGGCGCCGCGATCCAGAGCTACGTCGAAGCCCAGCACATGAGCGTGGTGCGCGATTTCTGCGGCCACGGGTTGGGCCGGCTGTTCCATGACGAGCCGAACATTGTGCACGTCGGGCGCGCCGGCGAAGGCATCGTGCTCAAGCCGGGCATGTTTTTCACCGTCGAGCCGATGATCAATCTCGGCCGGCCGCACGTGAAGGTGCTGTCCGACGGCTGGACCGCGGTGACGCGCGACCGCTCGCTGTCGGCCCAGTTCGAGCACACCGTCGGCGTGACCGACAAAGGCGTCGAGGTCTTCACCTTTTCGACGGCCGGGCTGCACAAGCCGCCCTACAAGATTGCCGCCCTATAAAATCTGAGCCAAACCGCTCGACGGGCGAAAACCTCTCTCGTCGGTTGCATTCAGTTGCATTACACTCCCGGCCCGGAGTGGCGCGCGATGGCGAACGACCTGGACAAAATCGACGAAAATACCGGCCTTTCCGAGCCTGCCCCGCATTATCACGGCCACCGCGAACGACTGCGCGGCCGCTTCCGCGACGCCGGCGCCGACGCGGTCAGCGACTATGAACTGCTCGAACTGGTGCTGTTTCGCGCCATCCCGCAGCGCGACGTCAAACCACTCGCCAAGGAGCTGATCGTCAAATTCGGCTCCTTCGCCGAGGTGGTGGCGGCGCCGGCGGCCCGGCTGGCCGAAGTCAAAGGCATGGGCGAAGCCGCCATCACCGAACTCAAGGTCGTGCACGCGGCGGCGAGCCGGCTGGCGCGCGGCCAGGTGCAGAAGCGGCCAATCCTGTCATCGTGGTCGAGCGTGATCGATTATTGCCGCACCGCCATGGCCTATGCCGACAAGGAGCAGTTCCGCCTGTTATTTCTCGACAAGCGCAACCAGTTGATCGCCGACGAGGTACAGCAGGTCGGCACCGTCGATCACACGCCGGTCTACCCGCGCGAGGTGGTCAAGCGCGCGCTCGAACTGTCGGCCACCGCGCTGATCCTGGTGCATAATCATCCCTCAGGCGACCCGACGCCATCACGCGCCGACATTCAGATGACGCAAGCGATCATCGACGTGGCCAAGCCCTTGGGGATTTCCGTGCACGACCACATTATTGTCGGCAAGGAAGGCCACGCCAGCTTCAAGGGGCTGAAGCTGATTTAGCAGGCGGCGCTGAGGACGAGTTGCTAAGGACTGCTGAGGACGAGTTGCTACGGACTCAAGCGGTCGAAGGATCAACAGCCCCGCCCAGAGTTGAGGACATATCTGCGGCAGCAACCGTGCCAGCCTTGTCGGCCTGGCCGACAGGACAATCACTGCGCACGCACCGGTAGATCGCGTGTCCCAGGAGGACGTGCCCGACGATGATCAGCACGATCCAGGCTGCCGCAACCATGAGATAGACGAAAGCAAAGATCGTCATTTCATGGCCCCGGCTTGATGTTGGCCGCCCTGACCACCTTGCCCCACTTCTCGGTCTCATCGGCAAGGAACTTGCCGAAGTCGGCAGGCGAGCCGGCAAACACCGCCCCGCCAAGTTCCGCGAGCCGCGCTTTCAAGTTTGCATCTGCAAGCCCCGCGTTGATCGTCTTGTTGAGCCTGTCGACAATTTCGGGCGGCGTATTCCGCGGCGCTCCGATGCCGAACCAGGCGCTCGCCTCGAATCCCGGCAGGGCGTCAGTCATCGGCGGGACATCCGGCAACAGCTCCGAGCGCGTCTCCGTCGTGACGGCCAGCGCGCGCACCTTGCCGGACTTGATGTGCGCGATTGATTCCGGCGTGCCGACGAACATCACCTGCACTTGCCCGGAGAGCAGGTCGGTCATCGCGGGACCCGCGCCCTTGTAGGGCACATGCACCATGTCGATGCCGGCCATCATCTTGAACAACTCGCCCGCGATATGCGGCAGGGTCCCGACGCCCGGCGACGCCATGCTGAGCTTGCCCGGATTGGCCTTGGCATAAGCGATGAGTTCGGGGACCGTCTTGGCCGAAACCGATGGGTTGACCAGCATGACCAGCCGCACCCGGCTGATGCTTGCGACCGGCGCGATGTCGCGCAGGAAGTCGAAACTGAGCTTTTCGTAGAGCGTCGCGTTGACCGCCGCCGCCGGCTGGATCAGAAGCAGCGTATAGCCGTCAGCCGGCGCGCGCACGACGGTCTCGGTGCCGATATTGCTGCCGGCACCGGGCCGGTTCTCGACGACGACCGGCTGTCCGAGCCGTTCGGACAACGATTGCCCGATCAGGCGCGCGAGGATGTCCGGCGCGCTGCCCGGCCCCGTGGCGGCGACCAGACGCACCGGCCGCGACGGATATGTTTGCGCTCCCGCCCTTGAGAGTCCGAGCTGAGACGCGGCCGGGATCGCGGCAGCGCTCGCGATCAAATGCAGTAACCGTCGACGGCAGAGTTTCATCGCGTTCTCCTGATCCGTTTATCGCCCGCGTGCTTGCGAGCACGATGTGAACGATAGTAGAAACATCCATAAGAGAATAAGGCTATTAGCTTATGATAGTATCTCATGTTCGAGATGGAACAACCCATGCAACTCAGCGACCGCATCGGACGGCGAATCAAGCTGCAGGACCTGCACGTGCTGATGACCGCGGTCGAGGCCGGCAGCATGAGCAAGGCCGCCAAACGCCTCAACACGACCCAACCCAATGTATCGCGATCGATCGCCGACCTCGAGCACGCCATCGGCGTCCGGCTTCTCGACCGCAGCCGGCAGGGGATCGAACCGACGGAGTACGGCCGCGCCTTGCTCAATAGCGGCTTGGCGGCGTTCGACGACCTGCGGCAGGGCATCAAGAATATCGAGTTCCTTGCCGACCCGGTGGCCGGAGAGGTGCGCATCGGCAGCAGCTTCTTTCTCGCACCGAGCTTCGTTCCGGCCGTCATCGACCGGTTGTCGCTTCGCTACCCGCGCATGGCCTTTCAGCTCGTCGCGATGCAGACCGACTTGCTGCTGCAGGGTCTGCGCGAGCGTAACTTCGACGTCCTGATCACACAGAAATTCGGCCCGATCGATGACGAACGCATGAACTTCGATTTCCTGTTCGATGATTCCTATGTGGTTGTCGCCGGCAAGCAAAGTCCATGGGTGCGGCCTCGCCGTGTCAAACTCACCGAACTGGTGAACGAACCGTGGTTGCTGCCGCCGCCGGACAGTGTCTTCGGGCTGATGTTCCGGCAGGCCTTTCGCGTCTGCGGCCTCGACTATCCGCGCGCCACCGTGCTGACAATCACCCCCGATGCACGCATGAGCCTGCTGGCGACCGGGCGCTTTCTCACGATCTTTCCGGCCTCGATCCTGAAATTCCCCATTGGGCAGCCGGAGCTGAAGGCGCTCCCGCTTCAGCTTCCGATTCCACGCCTGCCGATCGGTGTCATCACCTTGAAGAGCCGTACGGTCTCACCGGTCGCAAAGCTGTTCATCGAACACGCCCACGAGGTGGCCAAACCGCTGGCGAAAAGAAAATAGCCTTAGACAACGCGTCAGCCACACTTCCGATGGCCCTTCAGCGAAGTGCAGCAATGTCCGCTACACGGTAGCGAACATGCGTACAGCGCACTTGTTTCAAGAACCGAACGTGATCAAAATTGACGGGCGGGAACTAGCGTGACGCAACGCGATGATGAAAAATTGGAAACGCTTACCACCCCCAATTCCCGTCCCCTATCGTCCAACATCGCTGGAAACATTTTGAGATATCAATGCTGTAACGCGCACAGCCGGTTGGTGCATAACCATCTGTCCGGCGATCCGACGCCGTCGCGCGCCGACATCCAGATGACACAGGCGATCATCGACGTGGCAAAGCCGCTCGGCATTTCCGTGCACGACCACATTATTGTCGACAAGGAAGGCCATGCCAGCTTCAAGGGGCTGAAGCTGATCTAGGAGAACGCTTTACGAAGAAGTTCGGACGGACGCTACAGCTTCGCCAATCGGTCCAAATAGTTACGCAGGACGTCGCGCTGCAACACGAGGTTCATGAACTTGCCCTCGCGCTTGATCGCGACCAAGCCGGCCGTCTCCAACTCTTTGATGTGATGCGAGAGCGTGGCGGCGCTGATGTCGTGGGCTTCGTGAATGGCGCTGCACGGGCACGGCGCGCCGGCGGCCCCGACCTGCTTCAGTATCTCATAGCGACGCGGTTCGGCAAGCGCGCGCGAGATGCGCGCGAAATCCTTGTCGGTCAAACGCGTTTTGGAAGTTGACATGGCGCTACGTTAAACCGGTGCGAATTCATCTGTCTAGCGATCACACCATGGGCACGCTGCGGCGATGCAACAATGCTTAAGGCAACACTACTGCCGCTTCAGAAAAATAGGGCCAGCGCTTTCAGGCACACGCCGCCAGGTGACGCTGTCGACTTCCTCGAAACGCCACGGATTGCCACGCGCCTGCACCAGCATCAATTCATCGCGGTCGAGCCGCCACTGCGTGAAATTGAGCCGGGCGATTGCCGCGTCGCAACCCGGCTTCACCGTCAGCGTAAAGCCGTCCTTGGCGGCATTGGCCGACAGCGTCAACGCACAGACCGGCGCGCCGCTGCCGCGCGTGATCGCCCAATCGCCAGCGACCTGGTCCGGCGCCTTTGGCGGCGGACCAGCGCTGGCGGCATTCTGCAGGAACAGCACGCCGACGCCGGGCGTCGGCGCTTCATAGATGCCGCTCTCGACTTCGCTGAATTCGACCAGCGTCTTGCCTTGCCCGTCGACCAGACGCAGAAAATCCCCTTCGGGAAAAATCCAACCGGCGATCTCGTTGATCAGTGGAAAAAGACTGGCGCAATTGGCATCGAACTCGACCTTGAAGCCGACTTTAGTGGCATCGCTCTTGAACGTGGCCGAACAGACTTTGTCGCGATCGGCGTTGGAGAATTCCCAGGTGCCGATCAGCGCCTTGCCGGAATCGCCAAGGCTCGTGGATTGCGTTGCCGGCGTCTGCGCGTGCGCAGAGCCACCGGCAAGAAGAGCGAGCGCGCAGGCAATGGCGCGGGCCGATCTCATTTTTTCCCCGCCGCGGGTTTGGCCTTCAATTTAAGCAATTCATCCATGCCGGCGATATCCTTGGCGTCGCCGAACGGAATATAGCGATTGTCGGGCGTCGAGAAACGCACGCGCGTCTTGCGCAACGGATCGACCAGATCGATGGTCCAGCCTTCCAGCAGCCGCCAGGCGGCGATATCGGCCATGACG
>JANMSZ010000407.1:0-1520 GCA_031389925.1 Hyphomicrobiales bacterium
TTGGTGACGCCTTTGACCGCGAGCCCGGCCTGCTCGGCCTCGCGCGCCATGGTTTCCAACTGTTGAACGCTCGGCAGCTCGGGGTCGAGCAGTTCCAGATCGGGAAACGTGTGCGCCAGCAGCGCCTCGTCAGCGAGGCCCGCATATTTGTCGTCGGGCGCGGCACGCGCCATGGCCACCGCGCGTTCGGCCAAAGCGCGAACATCGCCTGTCAAATCATTGGTCGAGACCACCGCCTGGCGGCGGCCGACCAGCACGCGCAGGCCGAGGTCGTCGCTTTCCGAACTCTCGGATTCATCCACCGCGCCGTCGCGCACCTCGATGCCGAGCGATAGCGAGCGCACCGCCACCGCGTCGGCGGCATCGGCGCCGGCGGCGCGCGCGGCTTTCACGAGGCGTTCGGCGCGGTCGGTGAGGGCGCTTTGGTCGAACAAAGATGCGGTGGGTGCGAGCATGGGGACTTTCAATGATCTAACGGGGAGCCGTTTTCGGCCGAATTCTTAGGCTAAAGTGGCGCTTCGGCAGCGCAGGCGCAACCGCCGGTCCGGACATTTTGCGTGCGCCCATCAACACCTCGTCAATCATGGTTCGCAACGTGCCGTCAATCATGCGGTGAGCGTTACGTCCAATTAACCCCGTACATTAAGCGATTTCCGACGCCGTTAAGCCATCATCGCCTCAACGACCGGACACAAAAGTTCGGCGTGGGAGAGTTTGAGGCGTCAAATGCGAAGTGGCGAAAGCCCCGCCGGGTCGGGTCGCGCGTTGCGACTCGACCCGTTCTGCCTGCCCGTGCGTTTTGCGGCAAAAGACGCCGCGGCCGACGAGCGGGTGCGGCATGTGGAACTGCATCGTGAGCGCGTGGTGGTGCGGCGTTGCCTCGCCGGCATGCGCATGGCGCTCAACATGCCGGTGTCCGCCTTTTCCGGTGTCGCCATCAGGCTGACCACGGGCGAGGACGGCATCCCACCGACCGCCTCTGTCGTCCTTGAACACAAAGATCCGTCGCTGGCGCTGCCGCTGTTCGTCTCGGCCGAGGTCGACGACGCCTTCACCGAATGGCGCTCGTGGGGCAACGTGCTGGGCCTGCCGTTGCTGGTCGAGGACGAAGGCAAGCTGCGCGAACCCTTCGCGCGCATGGGCGGCGTACTCATCGCCAAAGTGCGCGCCCGCCGCCGCCGCCACAACGCCATCAAGGCTCGCCGTCCGACGATGCCGCTGCGCCGCCGCACCGGCAAGCTGACGCCGGCGACGCCGGTGCATCGCGACGAGCGCGAGATTATCGCTAGGAATTGACCCGCAGGGTCATCCCCGCGAACGCGGGGATCCTGTTCTTATTTGCACTTCTGCAGTTTGAGTGTGCCGCCCTGCTGCAGGCGCATTTCGACGTGATCGGCATCGACCTGGCGCAACGTGAAGCTCATGCTGCCGTTGCCGATCTGGCCGGTGGTGAACGTGTCGACAATGCGATGCGACGATGCGCCTTCGGCGGCGATCGATTTCAGCCGATAGGCCGGCAC
>JANMSZ010000464.1:0-4984 GCA_031389925.1 Hyphomicrobiales bacterium
GATATCGCCGCAATTGATGTCCATGTCCTCGGACATGCGCCGGTACATCTCCGAGTTCGTCGCGAGCTTGATCGACGGCGTCGGCTTGCAGCCGAAGGCCGAGCCGCGGCCGGTGGTGAAGCACATCACGTTCGAGCCGCCGGCGACCTGGCCGGTGGCGCCGACCGGGTCGAAGCCAGGTGTGTCCATGAAGACGAAGCCCTTTTCCTTGACCGGCTCGGCATATTCATAGACCGCGCGCATGGTGGTGGTGCCGCCTTTGGCGGCGGCGCCGAGCGATTTTTCCAAAATGGTGGTGAGGCCGCCCGCCTTGTTGCCGGGGGCGGGATTGTTGTTCATCTCGCCGCCGTTGCGCGCGCAATAGTCTTCCCACCACTTGATGCGCTCGACCAGCTTCTCGCCGACGGCGCGGTTGACCGCGCGGCGCGTGAGCAGATGTTCGGCGCCGTAGATCTCCGGCGTTTCCGCCAGCACCGCGGTGCCGTCGTGTCTGACCAGTTGATCGACGGCGGAGCCGAGCGCCGGGTTCGCGGTGATGCCGGAATAGCCGTCGGAGCCGCCGCATTGCAGCGCCAGCATGATCTCGGACGCCGGCCGCGTCTCGCGCTTGGCGCGTGCCGCTATCGGCAGCATCGCCTTGATGCGCTCGACGCCTTCGGCGATGGTCTTGCGCGTGCCGCCGGTGGCCTGGATGGTCATGGTCTGGAAGTGATCGCCCTCGACCAGGCCGTAGTCGTCCTTCATGCGGTCGATCTGGAACACCTCGCAGCCGAGCCCGACCATCAGCGCGCCGCCGAGATTGGGATGCGTGGCGTAGCCCCACTGCGTCCGCCGCAGCAGATCGAAGCCCTCGCCATAGGCCGCCATGCCGCAGCCGGTGCCGTGCACGAAGGGCACGACGCCGTCGATCTCCGGATAATCGGCGAGCAGGTCGGAACTGTTGAACGCCTCGGCGATGAATTTCGCCACCGAGGCCGAGCAGTTCACCGAGGTGAGCACGCCGATATAATTGCGCGTGCCGGTCTTGCCGTTCGGCCGGACGTAGCCCTCGAAGGTGGCGCGCTGCTCGGGCGGCAGCACTTCGTCGTTCTTGGCGCCTTCGGCAAAATGATAGTCGCGTGCGAAATCGTGCATGCCGACATTGTGTTCGTGCACCCATTGGCCAGGCGTAATCGGGGCCAAGGCAAAGCCGATGATCTGGCCGTATTTGCGCACCGGCTCGCCGGCAGCGAGCGGGGCAATCGCCATCTTGTGGCCGCGCGGGATGCGCTCGCTGGCCACGGCCCCGGCGGCGCCGTCGCCGGCCGCGATCTGGTCGATCGCGACGACGACATTGTCGGCGGGGGAAAGGCGGAGCGTGCGGGGCGTTGTCATTGCGGTCTCATTTCACGAAGCCGAGCGTGCGTGGCAGCCACAGCGTCAATTCCGGAATGAAGGTGATCGCGACCAGTGACGCCATCAACGGGATGAGCCAAGGCAAAATCGCCATGGTGGTGCGCTCGATCGAGAGTTTAGCGATGCGCGAGAGTACGAACAACACCATGCCGAGCGGCGGATGCAGCAGCCCGATCATCAGATTAAGGGTCATTACAACACCAAAATGCACCGGATCGATACCGACCTTGACCAAGATCGGCATCAGCACCGGCACCAGAATGCTGATCGAGGCGATTGGCTCGAGGAAGCATCCGATGACCAAGAGCAGGAGGTTGATCAACAGCAGGATGACGTAACGGTTGTCGGTGACCGACAGCAGCGCGTCGGCGGCTTGCTCGGCGAGCCGCGTGGTGGTCAAGACCCAGCCGAACAACGACGCGGCGGCCACGATCAGCAGCACGCCGGCGGTGGTCTCGATGGTGTCCATCGTAACCTTGTAGAATTGCTTGGGCGACATCGAGCGGTAGAGGAAAATCCCCAGGAACAGCGCCCAGGCCGAGGCGGCGATGGCGGCTTCGGTCGGCGTGAACCAGCCGAACGTCATGCCGCCGATGATGATGGCGGGCGTCATCAGCGCCGGCACCGCGGCGATGAAGGTCGCGCCGAGAACCGACCAGCGGAAGGCCTGGTCGCGGCCCATGCCGTAGCGGCGCGCGCAATACCAGACGTAAAGCATCATGGAGGCCGTCATGACCACGCCCGGAATGATGCCGCCGAGAAACAGCGCGCCGATCGAGACGTTCGCCATCATGCCGTAGATGACGAAGGGCAGCGATGGCGGAATGATCGGGCCGAGCGTCGCGGAGGCCGCCGTCACGCCGACCGCAAATTCCGTTTTGTAACCGTGATCCTTCATCGCCTTGATTTCGATGGTGCCGAGACCGGCGGCGTCGGCGATGGCGGTGCCCGACATGCCGGCGAAGATCACCGAGCCGATGATGTTGACGTGGGCAAGGCCGCCCTTCATCCAGCCGGCAAGCGCGACGGCGAAATCGTAGATGCGGTTGGTGATGCCGGCCGAATTCATCAGATTGCCGGCAAGAATAAAGAACGGCACGGCCAGCAGCGGGAAGCTGTCGATGCCGCCGGCCATGCGATGCAGGATGACGAAATCCGGAATGCCGGCGATGAAGTGCGTGTAGAGCAAGGACGAACCGGCCAGCGCGATGAACACCGGCACGCCCGAAATCAGCACAACAAGGAAGACGACAAAGAGAATGGCCATCGGTTTGTCCGGGTCTTAGTCGGCGGCGATCTGTTGCGTGACGCCGTGCGGCGTGCGCCAGCCGTCACGCGCGTTGCGCCAGAAATTCTGCGCTTGCCGCAGGAACATCAGGAAGCAGCCAAGGCCGACGCCGGCATATACGTAGCTCATCGGCAGATCGAACACGGTCATGCGCTGGAAGTGCATGCGTTCGGTGATCGTGATCGAGAAGTAGGCCAGCAGGCCGAGAAATCCGAGTTTGATCGCATCGACGCAGGCCAGCAGCGTCGCGCGCAGGCGCGTCGGGCCGAGCACGTTCGACAATAGCTCGACGGCGATATGGGTTTGCCGGCGCGTCACCATGACGCCGCCGATGAAAGTCACCCACATCAGGCCGTAGCGCGCGATCTCCTCGGTCCAGGACAGGCTGTCGTTGAGCACGTAGCGCGTGAAGAATTGCAGGAAGACGATAAAGGCGAGGCTCCAGAACACGAGCATCGCAAGCCAGTCTTCCGGGTAATGCTCGACTTTGACTTCGGGGTCCTCGGCGACGATCAGGTGGACGTCATGCGGCGGATCGGGCGTCGGTAGCTTGCTCATGGCGGGACCGAATCTTTGCGGGCGGGCGTAGAGTAGAAAAGACCGCGGCGAGGGCTCCCGCCGCGGTCCGTCAATCGTGGACTATTTCAAAGCCTGGAGCGCCTCGTATTCGGCCTTGCTCCAGCCGGCGCCGGCGCTCGCGTCGTTGTGCAGCGGCAGCGCGGCCTTGCGGAACGCCGCACGGTCGACCTCGACGACTTTCTTGCCGAGCTTGCGGAACTCGTCGGCAAGCTTCTGTTCTGTGGCGCGGATCGCGTCGGTCGACTTCGCGGCCGCTTGAGCGAGGACCTCCTGGAAGATCTTCTTGTCCTCGTCGCTGAGCTTGGCCCACACATGGCTGCCGACGATCGTCAGCAGTTGATCGGTGATGTGCGCCGACAACATGATGTGGCTCTGCACCTCGTAGAACTTCTTGGCCATGATCGTCGGTAGGGGATTTTCCTGGCCGTCGACCGTGCCCTGCTGAAGCGCGAGATAGACTTCGGCAAACGCGATCGGCGTAGCGTTGGCGCCGACCGATTTGGTGAACATGAGATAGAGCGGCGCCGGCGGCACGCGCAGCTTCATGCCCTTCATGTCCTCGGGCTTGGTGATTTGCTTGTTCGCGGTGACCATGCGCTCGCCGTAATAGGTCAGCGCGACGATCTTATGCTTGGTCTTGTCTTCGTAGCCCTTGGCGATATCGCGGAACAATGGGCTGTCGCGATAGGCTTTCCAGTGGGCGAAGTCGCGCAGCACGTAAGGTGCGTTGGTGATCGCGAGCGGCTTGTGGATCGAGCCGGCAAACGACGTGCCGGTATAGATCATGTCCACAGTGCCGAGGCCCAAGCCTTCGTTGATCTGGTTCTCGTTGCCGAGCTGCGAGGCCGGGAACACGCCGATCTCGTAGCGGCCCTTGGTGCGCTTCTTGATCTCGTCGGCCGCCCACAATGCTTCGGTGTGATAGGGCTCCGCGACTTCATAGACGTGCGCCCATTTCAACTTGGCCTGGGCAAGGGCCGGAACGCTGGCACTCGCCAGCGCGATTGCCGTGACGGCGCACAGCGCCAACGCTCTGTTGGAAAGCAGCATGTCGTTTCCCCGTTTGTATGCCCACATTGTGATGCGCGGGCGACTGTTGGTTGCAAGCTTAGCTCAGCCATGGCTCGGCGCCAGAGCGAAAGCGCCGCGTGCATTGCAACAACGGGAATGGGCCGGTGTGGGCGCCTAGTCTTTGAGAAGCGTCGCCGTGATGCGCTCGCGCGTCAGCGGCAGATCCCTGATGCGGGTTCCGAGAGCGTGCGACACCGCGTTGCCGATCGCCGCGGCGACCGGGCCGCCGGCCACCTCGCCGACGCCGAGGGGAACTTCGTCTTTAGTATTAAGCAGCGCGATGGTGATTTCCGGCACCTCGCTGAATTTCAGCACCGGGTAGGTTTCCCAATCGAACGGGCTTGGGCCGGTCGGCGCGTCATTGTCGAAGCGGACCTGTTCCTTGAGCACCCAACTCACGGCCTGGATGATGCCACCCTCGAGCTGGTTGAGGACGCCATCAGGACTGACGACGAGGCCGGCATCGGTCGCGCACCAGACGTGGTTCAGGCGAATTTCCTCGTCGACGTCGAGGTCGACCACCACGGCGCAATAGGCGGCCTTGTTCTTGTAGCGCGCGAAGGCAAAGCCGCGGCCGTGGCCTTCGCCGCCGGGCGCTTTCGGATTCCAGTTCGCCATCGCGGCGGCTTTCTCGATCACGGCGCGGGCGCG
>JANMSZ010000465.1:0-1658 GCA_031389925.1 Hyphomicrobiales bacterium
TCGAACTCGCGCACGCGACCGAACTGTTCGGCGCCGATGTCCACGCTGACGAAGGCCATCACGCCCAGGCCCAGCGCCTCGTGATCGACCTGGGCCGCGTAGCCACGGATCACGCCGCGCTCTTCAAGCGACTTCACGCGCCGGAAGCATTGCGGTGCCGACAGGTGGACGGCGGCCGAAAGCTCCACGTTCGAGGCCCGTCCGCGGCGTTGCAGTTCGGCCACGAGACGGCCGTCGAGTGTGTCAAGTCCTGGCATTTCGGCTCCTTCGGTGCACGAAGCTTGCGCGAATCAAGATGTTTGCACAAGCAATGGCAAGCACCTTGCGCGACTTGATCGCTAGAGTCGATGTCATCCCGAGGAGATCTCCATGACCATCGAACCCGGCTTCCCGCTGACCGCCAGCGCCATCGCGCTCGAAGAACACTACGGGGCGGCGAACTACCACCCGCTGCCCGTCGTGCTGACGCGAGGCGAGGGCGTGCACTTGTGGGACGAGGACGGCCGTCGCTACCTCGACATGATGTCGGCCTACTCGGCCGTGAGCTTCGGCCACGGCCACCCGCGGCTCGTGACGGCGCTGGTCGATCAGGCCCAGCGGCTCGCGGTCACCTCGCGCGCCTTCCACACCGACCGGCTCGGCCCTTTCCTCGCCCGGCTGTGCCGCCTGACCGGCATGGATCAGGCGCTGCCGATGAACACCGGCGCCGAGGCGGTCGAGACCGCCATCAAGGCCGCGCGCAAATGGGGCCACACGGTCAAGGGCATCGCCGATGGGCGCGCCGAAATCATCGTCGCCAAGGGCAACTTCGCGGGGCGCACGACGACCATCGTCGGCTTTTCCAGCGAGGCGCAGTACCGCCGCGGCTTCGGGCCGTTCGCGCCGGGCTTCACCAGCGTCACCTACGGCGACGCGGCGGCGCTCGAAGCGGCCATCACGCCGCAGACCTGCGCCTTCCTCGTCGAGCCGGTGCAGGGCGAGGCCGGCATCGTCGTGCCCCCGCCCGGCTACCTGAAGGCGGTGCGCGAAATCTGCACGCGTCACAACGTTCTGCTGATCTGTGACGAGGTGCAGACCGGCCTGGGCCGCACCGGCCGCGTGCTGGACTGCGACCACGAAGGCGTACGGCCCGACGGGCAGACGCTCGGCAAGGCGCTCGGCGGTGGTCTGCTGCCGGTGAGCGCCTTCCTGGCGAGCCGCGAGCTGATGGCGGTGTTCACGCCCGGCGACCACGGGTCGACCTTCGGCGGCAACGCACTGGCTGCCGCCGTCGGCGACATGGCGCTGCAGGTGCTCGTCGGCGAGAAGCTGTCCGAGCGCGCGGCCAAGCAGGGCGATGCGCTGATGTCGAAATTGCGCACGCTCAAGCACCCGGCGATCACCGAGGTTCGCGGCAAGGGCTTGCTGATCGGTGTCGAGATCGATCCGGCCTTCGCCTCGGCGCGCACCGTCTGCGAGGCTTTGCTGCGCGAGGGCGTGCTGAGCAAGGACACCCACGGCACGGTGGTGCGCTTCGCGCCGCCGTTGACGATCGCGGACGAGCACATCGACGAGGCCGTCGCGGCGCTCGATCGCGCGCTCAGGGCGATTGGCTGAAGGCGCTCTGCGTGCTTCAGGGCGCGGGCTTGAACGGGTTGCGCTCGGACAGTTCGCCGACG
>JANMSZ010000539.1:0-3966 GCA_031389925.1 Hyphomicrobiales bacterium
AGGAGACCAGGACGTTGCGGCCGATGGTCTTGGGCACCGCCGGCGGCACGATCAGCACCGGCCGGCCGGATTCGAACAATGCCGCTTCAAGGGGCGCGGCCCGCGGGTTCTCCGCGGCAGGTCCCGGCCGCCCGAGCACGATAAGATCGAAAACACGGCCCAGGCTGCCGATGAGGAAATCGTCGGCGCCGTCGGCCCGCGGCCAGCCGTAGGAATAGACCGCAGGCTCCCCCGAACCGGGCGGCACGCCATGGGTCTGCATGAAGCTCTCGAAGGTGCGCCGCGCCTGGCTGGCAGCCTCGGGATCGAAGGCCCCCGAGATCGCCAGGCTGCTGACCGGCTCGATCGACACGTAGGAGGCCGCCGACGGGCGGACCGCGAAGCCTTCCATGTAGCTGTCGAAAATCTGGGCAACCAGCCGAGCGGCTTCAAGCACCGCCGCCATGGCGTCGTGGTCTTCGGTCGGGATCAGAATGGTTTTCATGGGCACAGTCCTATGGCGGCCAAGGCTCGGCGAAGGGCGGGTTTATCCTAAACCTTTCCTTAACGGCACCCTACTACCGTCCTTTGCACGGTATCGGGCTCATACGCCCGTGGCCTGGGGCAACATGGTCCGTATCGATTTCAACCGCCTGCGTTTCCTCGTCATCGACGACAACGCGCATATGCGCAGAATCATGCGCACGCTACTGCACGGCTTCGGTGCCCGCGAGGTCTATGAAGCCGAAGACGGCGCTTCGGGACTCGAAGCCTTTACCCATTATATCCCCGACATCATCCTCACCGACTGGGCCATGCCGATTTTCGACGGCCTCGAACTGACGCAGATGGTGCGCCAGCCGGGCGCCAACGCCAACCCTTACGTCGCCATCATCATGCTGACCGGCCATTCCGAGAAGAAGCGCGTCACCGCCGCGCGCGACGCCGGCGTCACCGAATTTCTCGCCAAGCCGATTTCGGCCAAGGCGCTCTACGAACGCATCGTCAACGTGGTCGCCAGCCCGCGCTCGTTCATCCGGACGAAGACTTATTTCGGGCCCGACCGCCGCCGCAACGTCAATCCGACTTATGCCGGCGCCGAGCGCCGCAAAGGCGGCAAGGCGGACGTCATCCGGCAGGCGCCCCTGCTCGAAAAAGTCCGCGCGCCGACATAAACCAGAGACATCGACCATGGCCACCCCGAAGAACACGGCCGCGATCGCGACTTACGGCGATCACGAGGTCATTACGCCCGAGAACAAGCTGCGCAAGGCGGTGAGCGCCAAGCCTCTGGACGACGACGATCCGGTGGCCCGCGCCGAATTGGCGCTGGCGGCGCTGTCATCGGAATTCGGCTCCTGGATGGAGTCCGAGTGCGACCGCCTCGACAAAGCGCGCCAGGCGATCAGCAAAGGCGGCTTCAGCAAGGTCAACAGAGACGCTCTGTTTCACGCCGCCCACGACATCAAGGGCGAGGCCGCGACCTTCGGCTTCCCGCTGGTCGCGGCGGCCGCCGACAGCCTGTGCCGGCTGATCGAGTACACGCCTGACGTGACGCGGATTCCGATCAAGCTCGTCGAGCAGCACGTCGACGCGGTGCGCGCGATCCATCGCGAGTATTCGCGGTCGGACGCCGAGGAACTGGCCGCCATGCTGACCGGGCGGCTGCGCGAAGTCACCGACGAGTTTTTGCTGTTCCAGAACCGCGACCGGCCCGACGTGCTGGAGCAGATCACCGGCCCGTCCATCGCGCCGGAATAGACTGGCGGCTTACGCCACCAGCCTGCCGTCCGCTATCATGTAATCATTGGCGACCAGATCGTCGCAGAACATGCGCGCTTCTTCGCGCGCGGCCTCGACCGCAAAGCGGCGCAGCAGCGCCAGAAGCGACGCCATCTCCGGCCCGCGTTCGCCGGAGCACCGTGCCAGCACGCGTTCGACCATGCGGCGCTTGAGGCGGGCCACCCCGCCCTGCTCGCCGATCAGAATGCCGTCGCGCATCGCAGCGATCGCTTCGCGGAACGCCGGATAGGCGACATCCGGCAGGCCGGCCTTGCGATAGAGCGCGTGGAAGCCGGAGATATTCTTGTCGTGGATGTAGCTGGTGACGCGGTCGAGCGGCACGCCGGACAATTCCGCCAGCGCCTCTTCGAACAGCACGACATTGCCGCACAATAGCGCGCGCAGGATCATGCCGCCGGTGAGTTGCCCGCTCTGCCGCAGATGCTGCATCAACGCCGCGACTTCCTCGTAAGGCGTCTCGGCGGCAAGCGCCAAGGTCGCCTTTTCGCAAGCCTCGCGGGCCGCGTATTCGGCGTGTTCGGTGCCCAGCCAATTGCGGCCGGTGACAAAGCCGGCGAGCGTCTGCGACAATTTGCTGAGCAGCGCCTGGCGCGTCGTCATCGGCAGATCGTCGCGCGCCGAGAGGTTTTCGCGGATCGCCGCCAGATGGCCGAAGCGGTCGACGATGCGGTCGATCGAGAACAGCGCGATATCGGCGTCGGGATTTTCCAAAAGCGTGAGGCAGGCTTCCGCCGAACCGACTTCGGAAATGGCGGCGGCGAGCGGACGCGACAGCAGCACGCGGCTGGCGATGGCGACTTGTGTTTCCGGCGTGCCGGTCGCGATCAGATCGACCAGATCGTCCTCGAGCAGCAGCGGCGAGCGCGTCAGGACCGGGTACGCGACATCGACTTGGTCCGCGGCCAACGCATTGACCACGACCTGCGGCGCTTTCTGCGAGGAGGCAAAAACTTCGGACATCGCAAGCCGCACCAGCGGCGACGGATCGTCCAGCAACATGATCATCGCGCCTTCGGCGGCGGCGAGATCGTCGGGCGATAAATCGGAATGGAGATAGGCGCGTGCCAGCGCGGAGGTGGCTTCAGCCCGCTCGCCGGGAGGCGCATTGCGGACCCATTGCAGGAACTGACGAACAATCATGACACGACCAGACGCTACAAACTCGCCGCCCATACTGACGGCGCAACGCAAAGCCTAACCAAGCTGGCTTAACAAAGCGTTCACTATAGATATTGAAGAGGTGTTAACGACGATCGGGCGGAAAACCCAATCGGTTCATACGCTGCCGCGAAACATCTTGCGGATATCGGACGGGCTGTCGCTGAACAGGTCGAGGCCCTGCCCCGACCTGGCCGCCGGCGGCGCGTTGTTGCCTTGATCGTTCGACTGCGTTTTGGACGGCGCCCACAGGCTGCTGACGGTTTGCGTGACCGCCTTGCGGGCGCGGTCGGTGAACATCGCCTGGAATAGCGGCTTGGTGTCGGGCAGCGCCGGCAGGTGGTCGTTGGCCTCGGCGAAAGCTTGCGTGACGCCGGCGGTGTCCGGCACCTTCGTTTGGGATCGGCTTTGCGTCTGGGCTTGCGCTTGGGCTTGGGCTTGCGCTTGGGTTTGCGCTTGCGCCAGCACGACGTCGCCGCGCCCGGTTGCCGGCGCGAAATTCACCGCACGCGCGACTTCGAATTTTCCAGCCAGAACGGCGTAGACGTCGCCGGCGCTGCGCGGGCTGCCCGATTTGTCGTAAAAAATGCTCGGGTTAGCCGCCGCCGCCCGCGGAAACATGGCCGCCGCGTTGGCTTGCGGTTGGCTGGCGGCCACGCCAATGAGCTTACTGGCGCCGTCGGAGCCGAGGAAATGCGCGATGTAGAGTTCGCCTTCGCTCGGCTGCCGGCCGATGGCATTGCTGAGGTGGTCGGCATTGCTGCGCGTGAAGGCCCCGGCCATCATCGCGCTCGCGGCCGGATCGCTGCGCAACTGCATGATCGCGGTGCGCATCGCCGGGTCGGCGACTTCGAAGCGTCCGTCGGCGGTCTGCGAAATCGCGTTGGCATATTTGCCGTAGCCAGCCGCGGCGCCGCCACCCTTCAGGGTGCCGAGCCAGGTCTGCTCGATGAACTGGTAAAGTCCCTTGGCCGACGAGGTCGACGCCTGCGCCGCCGGGTTCATGTTGGATTCGATCTTCGCCGT
>JANMSZ010000585.1:0-3733 GCA_031389925.1 Hyphomicrobiales bacterium
CGCCCAGGCGCTCGGTGTAAAGTATGAGATCACTCCGATTGCAGCGGCGGTCGAGGGCTTGGAGCAGGCGCTGCAGACGACCTTCAGCGGTCTGCCGCGCGACGTCACGGAAGAAAATCTGCAATCACGCGCGCGCGGCACCATCCTGATGGCGATCTCCAACAAGTTCAATCTGATGGTCGTGACGACCGGCAATAAGTCGGAAATGTCGGTCGGCTACGCGACGCTCTATGGCGACATGAACGGCGGCTTCAACCCGATCAAGGATCTGTACAAGACCGAGGTGTTCCGCCTGGCGCGCTTGCGCAATGAATGGAAGCCGGACGGAGCGATGGGACCGAACGGCGTCGTCATCCCGGAGAATATCATCACGCGGCCGCCGACCGCGGAGTTGCGCGAAAACCAGAAGGACGAAGACTCGCTGCCGCCATATTCGGTGCTCGATCCGATCCTGGAGCGGCTGGTCGAGCGCGAGGAGCCGATCTCGGCCATTATCGCGGCGGGCTTCGATCGTGACACGGTGGTGCGCATCGAGCGTCTGCTGAACATTGCCGAGTACAAGCGGCGGCAGGCGGCGCCGGGCGTGAAGGTGACCCTGAAGAATTTCGGCCGCGACCGCCGCTATCCGATCACCAACCGCTTCCGCGATCCCGGCACGCCGTTGCCGGAAACCGACGCTTCGCCGGTCACCGGCAAGCCGGTGAAATCGGAAGCTTTTGATTTCTAACGCATGATCCCGAAAAGTGGGAACCGGTTTTCGGATAAGATCATGCGCAAATAAAGCTTAGCGGACCGGCAGGAAAGTCGGCCCGACCGTGCGCACGGTCCGCTTGGTCGGATCGATCTCGCCAGGTGCATCGGCCAATGGCGCCGGATTGTCGGCCGCGGGTGTCTTCGCGCGCGGATCGACGCGAATAGGTTTGCCGTCGGCGCCGGTGCGCGGTTGCGACATTCGCTTCGCATTTTGTTCGGTGACGACGACGTCCCCGGGAGCAACGGTCGTATCGGCACCTACGGCTTTAACGGCGTCCGCCCAGGTCTCGCCCGGCTTACGGCAACTGCACGCCGGATTGAGCGCCTTGCGGTAACTGAACGCCGTCGGCAACGCGGTATAGGGCGCGCCGTTGAGCGACACCGCCTGCGCCACTTCCTCGCCCGGGTTGTGATACGTGTAGAGCGAGACCTCAGAGGCGGGACACATGCGCTGGCAGGTCTGTTCGTCGTCGCGGAAGCGGTCCGACGACGTGGCGTAGGAAATCGGATAATAAAAACCGTCGCAGGTGCGCACGCAGATGGTGCGGAAGGTGCCGCCCATCGCGCCGGGCGCCGATGAATTGACGCCGCTGTTGTTACCGAACAGGCGGTCGAAGAAGCCGCCTTGCTGGCCGGCGAGCGCGGCGGAGCGGTACTGCGGGCCGCACCCATTATTGCTGAGGGCGATCAGCAGCGACTGACGCTGCGAGGCGCGCTCCGACGTGCCGCCGTTGAGCTGCTCGAACCCATTCTGCATGTTTTCGAGCGTGGATCGCTGCTGGTCGATCTGCCGGTTGAGTGTGCCGCATTGCGCCGGCGGCGTGTTGAAGATCGAGAAGAATCCGGAATTCTCACAGCCCATCTTGCGCGCTTGCCCGACCATCCGGTCGACTTCGGATTGCTGGCGGTTGACGGCTTCTTCGGCACGGCGAATTTGGTCGGCGCGCGCCGGATCGGTGTTGCCGCGGTCGAGCGACGTCAGTTGCGCTTCGAGCCGCTGGCAGGCCGGATTCGGCGCCTGCGCCAGGGCTACGGCCGAGGCCGACACGGCGATCGCTGCGGCAGCTGCCAGTTTGGTGACGGGTCCGATCATGCGGGGGACTTTAGTGCGAAAATCATGGCGTTGCGAGCCTTGCTTGTGCGGCCTCTGAACGCAGATTCCACAAGACGCCGGCAATGATGATCACGGCGCCGAGCAGCACGAAAAGGTCGAGCCGTTCGCCGTAAAACGCCCAGCCGACCACCGCGATCAACGGAATGCGCATGAAATCCAATGGAACCACCAGTGTTGCGTCGCCCGCGCGGAACGCGTTGCTCAGACAATAGTGCGACGTCAGGCCGGCAATTCCGACCCCGAATGCGGGCAAAATATGACGTATCTCGAGATGAAGGAATACCGCCGGATCGCTGCCGATCAGCGACAGCGGCAACTGGATCACCGCCATCCAGAACACGATGCCGAAGGTGGTCTCGGTCGCGGTCAACTGCTTGGTGGTGATCATGGTGATCGAGTAGCCGAAGGCGGCCATCAGCACGAGCAGCGCCGCCGGATTGAAGCTGGCGATGCCGGGCCGCAGGATGACCAGCACGCCGGCGAGACCGAGTACGACAACGCCAAAGCGGCTTGGCGTCATCTTCTCGTGCAGCAGCCAGACCGCCAGCAGCGCGGTCCATCCCGGCATGGTGAATTCAAGCGCGAACACCGTGGCCAGCGGCAGCATCGTGAGGCTGAGCGCCCAGGCATATTGCGACGCGTAGTGCACGCCGTTGCGCAGCAGATTGAGTCCCATGCGGCGCGGCCGCGCATGGACGCGAAACTCCGGCCGCACCAGCAGCAGCGCGAGCAGGATGACCAGCGCGACGGCGCTGCGGATGGCGAGAATTTCGAAAATACTCAAGCCGTTGCTGGCCAGTTCGCGGACCGAAACCGCCATGACCGAGAAGGAGAGCAATGCGCCGACCATCCAAAGGACGACGCGGGCGAGCTTGTTGGATGCCACGGCTGGTTTCGTTAAGTGCGAGGGCGGGAAAGGCGGGCCGGGTCTAACAGGCCAAGCCGTCTGCGTCACTCCGCGTCCGGCTGGTTCTCCGGCCGCGCCTTGTCGAAGGCCGGCAGCTTCAGGCAGGCGGTCTCGACCGCGACGATCTTGGGGAACTTGTCGAGCGGCACCTTCAGCCGCCGGGCGTTGAACACCTGCGGCACCAGACAGACGTCGGCCAGCGACACATGCGACCCGCAGGCGTAGGGCGCGGGCTTGATCATCGCTTCGATCGCCGTGAAGCCCTCGATCACCCAGTGATGGTACCAGGCGTCGATCTCGGGCTGCTCGTGTTTGAGCGTGCGCTTGAGATATTGCAGCGTCACCAGATTATTCAGCGGGTGGATATCGCAGGCGACCATTTGCGCAACGGCGCGCACCTTGGCGCGATCGAGCGCTTCGGCTGGCAGCAGCGCCGGTTCGGGATGGATCTCGTCGAGATACTCGATGATCGCCAGCGACTGGGTGAGCACTTCGCCGCTGGACAATTGAAGCGCCGGCACGCGCATCTGCGGATTGACCGCGGAAAATTCCGGCCTGCGCTGATGGCCGCCGTCTTTGGTCAAATGGATCGACGTCATCTCATAGGGCAGGCCCTTGAGGTTGAGCGCGATCCGCACCCGGTAGGCGGCGGAAGAACGGAAATAGGAATAGAGCTTCACGAAAGGCTCCCCGGCTTGAAATCCGGCCGGACTTTATCTGGGGTCGCCGCCGTTGGCGATATCGGGAGCGAGCTGCGCGGAGCGCTCGGTCAGCTTCTTCAAGGCGCGGTCGAGGACAGCGCGGTCGGCGGCGTCGAGCGTGTCCATCAGTTGATCGACAAAATCCTGAGCGATCGGCGTGAGTTCGCTGTAGATGTCCCGTCCGGCAGGCGCCAATGACAAGAACGCCTCGCGCAGATCCTCGCGGTTGGTGCGCCGCGTCACCAGCTTGCGGCGCTC
>JANMSZ010000004.1:0-12556 GCA_031389925.1 Hyphomicrobiales bacterium
GAGCTTGCCGCGCGGCAATACCCAGCGATCGTCCTTGCTGCGTTGCACGATAGCGACCAGCCGGCGCGCGCCGTTGCGCACCACGATGCCGCCCGCCGCGTGAATAGGTTTGCTCGCCAAGTCGTGCCCGCCTTCAGCCGATTCGTTTAGCAAATATACGCCGGTGCACGCAGCAAAATTGAGGATTTGCACGGCTTGTGGGCAAGTTGTGCGGCGTCATAAATCGGTAATGCGGGTGTTGCGTCGGCGGGGGCCGCAGGCCTGCGTCATTCCAACACGTGTGCGCCCTGGCGGCGCCGGGTGCCGTAGTTCCGTTCCCGCTCTCGCGGGCCTTTCTCTTCCCCTCGAAAAATCGAGGGGGATGGGGCACCGAGCGGCGCACCAGTCTTCCGTCCCTCTTCCGCAGGGGGAGGGTGAAAAAGAGCTATTTCCAGCCGGATTCCTTGTCGCAGGCCTTGCGCTCGGCGACGTGGGTCTTCTCCCACTGCGTGATGGACTGGGTTTCGTTGTTGTCCATCTTGTTGTTCATGCAGGTGCAGTATTTCAGGATCACCGCATCGGCCGCTCCGCCTTTGTTGTCCTTCACGCAGGCGTTGACCCATTTGACGTCGTCGGTGGTGGCGGCGATGGCTGCGGTGCTGCAAAAGCTGGCGAGCAGAATGGCGGCGATGACTTTCATACTTGGTCTCCCGTTAATGGATCAATTGTCTGTACGGTGCGTCCGCACAGCCCATGGCAACTATGAACCGTGCAGATGTCAATTAAACTTCAACCCGGCTTCCTTGGCGATCTTCAGGTTGAGGTCGATCTCGCGCTGGTTCATCGCGTCCATCTCGGCTGGCGACAGCGGGTTGGGCTCGACGCCTTGCTTGGCGAGTTTTTCCTGCACGTCCGGCAGCGCCAGCGCCTTGGTGACCTCGGCGTGCAGCGTGTTGACGATCGGGCGGGGCGTCTTGGCCGGCACCAGGAGACCGGTCCAGTAATTGTAATCGGAATTCTTATAGCCGGCCTCGAGCGTTGTCGGCACATCCTTGAGCGACGGCGAGCGCTTCGCCGAACTGACGGCGAGCGGCACCAGCTTGCCGTCCTGAACGAAGGGCATGCCGGACGAAATACCGATGAAGATGAAATCGACGCGGCCGGTCATCACTTCGGTGAGAGCTTCCGGCCCGCCGCGGAACGGCACGTGCGTCGCCTTGATGCCGGCGCTGACGAGGAAGCGTTCCGCCGCCCAATGCGTCGCGCTGCCGACGCCGGCCGAGCCGAAGGTCATGGTGCCTTTTTTGGCCTCGGCGACGAATTGCTTGATGTCCTTGATGCCTTTCGACGGCGCCATCAGCAGCACGTTCGGCACGTTGCCGAAGCAGGCGACGCAGGAGAAATCCTTGGCCGCGTCATAGGACAAATTCGGATAGGCCGCGGGCGCGCCGGAGTGCGCGGCGGCGTTGATCAAGAGCGTGTAGCCGTCGGCATCGCCTTTGGCGACCATCGCCGAGCCGATGCTGCCGCCGGCGCCGCCGCGGTTTTCAATGACGATGGTCTGGCCGAGCTGACGCGACAGCGGGTCCATGACGATGCGGCCGAGGATGTCGATGGTGCTACCGGCGGTGAACGGCACGACGGCGCGGATGGTCTTTTCCTTGGGCCAGGGTTCGGCGGCGCCGGCAAAGCGCGGCAGCGCCGGCATCGCCAAAGTCGCGGCGGACAGGGTCAGGAAACGGCGGCGGTTGCTGGTGGTCATGTGAATCCCCCGAAGTCGATGCGCCAGTCTTTTTGCAGCGCAACTTGTTTGTGTGTGCGAAGCACAGGATGCCACGGCTTTGCAAGCGGTGCTGCTATTTTCTGCGATTGCCGGACTTGGCGCTGCGATCCATGATAGGTCTTAACGCCGCATCAGCGGCAAATTATCACCTGCTGAAAATCTGAAGCCCGGGCTGACCCGGACAAGAACAATGGGAAGCGTCATGGCACCAAACTACAAATGGGATCACATTCATCTGCGCACCGCCGATCCGGAAGCCACCGTCAAATGGTTCGAAACCGTGATGGGCGCCGAGATCCGCCGCAGCATGGTGAGCGGCAAGCCGCGCATCGACCTGAAACTCGGCGGCGCCAACATCTTCATCGCGCCGGTGGCGCCAGGCGATGTGGTCAACCCGGCGCCGGTGACGCCCTATCAGGGGCTCGATCATTTCGGCCTGACGGTGTCCAACATCGACGAGGTCGCCGCCGATCTGAAAAAGAAGGGCGTCGAGTTCACCAAGGAGCCGCACTCACCGCGCCCCGGCATCAAGATCTGCTTCATCCGCGGACCGCAGGGCGTCTCGATCGAGCTGCTGGATCGCGATCCGAAATACACCTGAGCGCACGATCCCAGAAAGTGTGAAGCGGTTTCCGGCCCCGTTGTCCGAGTGTCATTTCTTCGGGACAGGGACGATGCAAGGTTGCCTTGCGGCGCGGGTCTGCCTAGATGAGGCTCGGGCTGGGCAATTCAAGGACGTTGCATGCGGATCGCGGCAGTAGCTCTTGCGTTTGGAGGATTTGCGTTTGGTGCGGTGAGTGTCGGGGCGGCACAGGCATCGGGGCCCGACGAAAAGTTCGAGAAAGCCCTACTCAAGCTCGATCCGTCGGTCAGGCTCGAGCAGCTTTGCGACTATACCGCGCTGAAGCAGATACGCGCCGACCACAAGGATTTCCGTCCCGACCGCGCCGTGGCCAACGCCATGGCCGAGCCGCAGGTCCGGCAAGACACGGTCGAGGCCAAGGCCGGCGCCTTCCGCAGTCGCAAGAAGTGGTACACGCTGACTTATACCTGCACCGCCACGCCCGACCATATGAAGGTGCTCAGCTTCAAATACGCCGTAGGCGCCGAGATTCCCGTGACGAAGTGGGCCGGTTACGGCCTCTGGGACTGAGTCTTTAAGCCATTCAGGCTTGAAAACCGCCCAAAACACCCCAAATCGAGTCAAGTAAAAGGGCACTGGGCGTGCTAAAAGGTCTGCGATGACCCGGCGCACCACCGATTCGCGGCAATTGGCAGAAATGGCCTTCAAGAAGGCGACCGCCAAGCCCGCGGAAACCGTTCCGAAAGCACCGACGATTCCAGGCGCCAAGGAGATGGTTTCTCTGCGCATCGATTGCGACGTACTTGATTACTTCCAAGACGGCGGCCCCGGCTGGCAAGAGCGCATGAACGATGCGCTGCGCGCCGCGGCTGGAAAATAACGCGGTCCTTTTCCGCGGCTCACCTGTTTCATTCATTTGTACCAATGGAGATTACATTGGCCGACGACAGCAAGAAGAACGCGGCGAACAATCAGTTTCGAAAATTGCGCCAGGCCGAAGAAGGCAAGCGCGCGATGACCGAATACGAGAACGCGGCGGTGGCCAATCGCGCCAAGACCGCGCGGCTGCGCGCGCTGCGCCTGGCGCGCGACGAAAAGGAAGCGGCCGAACTCCTGGCCAATCCGCCGCCGCCGAAGAAAAAGAAAGCGGCGAAGAAAAAAGTCGCCGTCGCAGTCGAAGCCGAAGGCTAAGCGACGTCTTTAAGGCTTCGCTTCGGCGCGCATGAGCGCCGCGGCGGCGCCGACGATCACCGCCACGCCCAGGCACCAGAAGCCGGCGAGCCAATACAGCGCCGCAGCAGCGGCGCAGCCGGCGGCGAAATACAAAATGCTCAGCGACAGCCGGCCGAAGCGCGTGCGGATCGCCGCCGCGTGTTCGGGATCGGTGCCGCTGATCAGATCGACGGCGTCGATGGTGGCCTGCGTGGTCGAGCCGGTCATCAGCGTGGTCGGCGGCAAATTCGATAGATGAACGCGCTGCACGGCGTTCTGCAGCGCCATGGCGGCGATGGCGGCAAAGCCGGTGAGCAGTGCGGCTGGACTGTCGGAATCCGGAAACGGTCCGAAGGTCACGGCGAGCGCGAAGAACAAAACCAGCAGCGCTACTTCGATCGCCAAGAAGATACGCAGCACCGGTGCCTGGCGTTTGCGCAAGGCTGCGCCGGCAAAGCGCGCCAGCGCAATCGACACGATGAACACCGGCAGCGCCAGAACCTTGCCGATGATGCCGTGCGTGCCGAGCACCAGCGCCGCGCCGAGCGTGACGAAGTTGCCGGTGACGTGCGCGGTGAACAGACCGGCGAGGCCGAGGAAACCGGCGGTGTCGACGAAACCGCCGTTGAACGACAGCAGGGCCGCGATCGCCGCCGCGCCGCCGATTTTCTTCATGCGGCGGGCGCCAGCGCTTTTGTCTGTTCGGCGAGCGCGCGCTTGACGCTGGCGCGTTCCGACATGCGCTGGCGGTGCTCGACGACGCGCGGCAGCTTCGACAGATCGGCTTTGTCGCCGTCCAGCCACGTCGACAGCGTGAACAGATACGGATCGCAGACCGTGTAGTCCTTGCCCATGACCCACGGACCTTTCAGCATGCCGCGTTCGATCAGCTCGAAGGACTGCGTCACCGAGGACGGCACCTTGCGCTGCATGGCGGCGATGGCCTCGGTCTCGGAAGCGTCGACCCAGCGGGTGCCGCGGCGCAGATGGGCGTGCGCGACGTGGCAGGTCGAGCACAGATAACTGTTGAATTCCTGCACGCGCGCGAAGGCGAAGGGGTCGTTCAGCGGGGCGAGCTTGGCCTGCGGAAACGCTTGGGCGATATAGGCGAGCAAAGCCGGGGTTTCGGTCAGCACGCCGTGTTCGGTCACCAGCGACGGCACGCGGCCTTTTGGATTGATCGCCAGGTATTCCGGCTTCTGCTGTTGCTGCTGGGTGAAATCGAGCCGCACGGCTTCGTAATCGGCGTCTGCGTCGATCAGGGCAATGTGCGAGGCCAACGCGCAGGTGCCCGGCGCGTAATAAAGTTTGAGCATCAGTTTCCTCCTACCGGTCAGGCCGCGCCCGCGCGCGCCTTTTTGTTGGCGTTTGTATAGCACGTCCGGGTGCGTCGTTTCATTCGTTGCCAGGCATGCGATTTTGCTATGGGATGCGCGCGACCGAGGGGGACGACAATGAACAAGAAAATGCTGGGCGGCCTGTTGGCCGCCGCGACGATTTTGCTTGCCGCGCCGGTGCAGGCGCAGACTTATCCGACCCGGCACATCACCGTCATCGTTCCGTTCACGGCAGGGGCTGTCGCCGATACGGTCGTGCGCCTGCTTGCGCCGGGCCTTTCCAAGCAGCTCGGCCAGCAAGTGGTCGTCGAGAACGTCGGCGGCGCCGGCGGCACCACCGGCGTGACGCGCGCGGCGCGTGCCGCACCCGACGGCTACACCGTCGCCTACGCCTCGACCGGCACGCATGCCGGCGCGCTCGCGCTGTATCCCAATCTCGGTTACGACCCGGTGGCTAGCTTTGAGAGTATCGGCATCATCGGATCGACGCCGGTCGTGATCATCGCGCGCAAGGATCTGCCGCCGAAGACGCTGAAGGAGTTCATTGCCTATCTGCGCGCCAACGAAAAGACCGTGACGCTGGGACACTCCGGCGTCGGCTCGATCAGCCATATCTTCTGCGCCTATTTCCAGAGTCTGATCGGCGTGCAGCCGGTCGCGGTGCCCTACAAGGGCCTCGGCGATTCCACCCAGGCGCTGCTCGCGGGCCAGGTCGATTACAGTTGCAATCAGGCGCCGCTGAGCGTGGCGCACGTGAACGCCGGCCAGTTGAAGGCCTACGCGATCACCAGCGACAAACGCTCGCCGATGCTGGCCGACCTGCCGACTGCTATCGAGGCGGGCCTGCCGCAACTCACGCTCGGCGCCTGGAACGGTCTGCAGTTTCCGAAAGGCACGCCGGAGCCGATCGTGAAGCAATTCAATGCCGCGCTGTCGCAGGTGCTCGAGGATCCGGAGATGCGCGACCGTCTCGCCAAAATCGGCATCGATGTCGCGCCGAAGGAACAGCGCGTGCCGTCATGGTTCGGCCCGTTCATCACCAGCGAAATCGCGCGCTGGAAGCCGCTGCTCGAAGCCGAACTGGCGCTGCAAAAGAAATGAGGCGCAGGCTTAGAGCCCTCAGCTCTTGTCCTTGATGTGGGTCTCCGGGCGGTCGCTGCCGCGGGCGGTCTCGGTATGCCACTTGCCCTTGTCATCCTCGAACTGGATCTGCTCGGTTTCGCCGGGAACTCGCTGCTCGGCGGCGGCGGCCTTGGCGGCCTTCAGAGCGGCGGCGTGGCTGGGGAAGGGCTCGGAAAACACGCCGTCAACTTTGTAGGCCCAGCCGCCGTCGTGTTCGACGATTTCATAGGTGACTTGGGACATCGGATACCTTCGGGTTGGACTTTAACTCCAGTCGTCAACGTATCGCGGGGGCGAAGGGTTGCACAGGTCAAAAGCAGGGACCTGCCATGATGACTCCCGGCTGAACTGTGCAACAATGTCATCCAAGGGCAAATCTTAAAGAGCCCAGGGAGGATTCAGAAAATGACCATAAAACGGCGAAGCTTTATCCGAGGCGCAGGCAGTCTGGCGTTGGCGGGCGGTTTGTACCGGTTTCCGACCCCCGCCATCGCGCAGGAAAAATGGCCGAACAAGCCGGTGCGCTTCATCGTGCCGCTGGCGCCCGGCGGCGCCATCGATTTCATCGCGCGCCAATGCGGCGACGTGTTGACGCGCCAGCTCGGTCAGCAGTTCGTGGTCGAGAACCGCACCGGCGCGGGCGGCACGCTGGGCATGGACATGGCGATGAAGAGCGCG
Source organism: Hyphomicrobiales bacterium (assembly GCA_031389925.1). GTDB lineage: Bacteria > Pseudomonadota > Alphaproteobacteria > Rhizobiales > Xanthobacteraceae > Pseudolabrys. The sequence continues at coordinate 6,695 of JANMSZ010000004.1, forward strand.
CCGGACGGCTACACGTTCCTCATCACCAACGACAACGCGGCGAGCGCGCCGCACATCCTCAAGCTCAGCTACGATTACACCAAGGAACTGGTGCCGGTGATCGATATTGGGCATCAGCCGCAAATGTTCGCCGTACATCCATCGCTCGGCGTGAACTCGGTCGCCGAATATGTCGCCCACGCCAAGAAAAATCCCGGCGTCGGCATCGCAACGTCGGGCGTCGGCTCCAACCAGCATGTGGTGGCGATGTGGCTTGCGAGGGAAGCCGGCATCACTCTTGAGCATGTGCCGTATCGCGGCGCCGGCCAGGCCGTGAACGATCTGATCGCCGGGCATGTGAAGTCGGCCTTCCTCGGGCCGACTGCGCTGGTCTCGCATGTCAAAGCCGGCTCGCTGAAGTTCATCGCGCAAACCTCGGCCAAGCGCGCGCCGACGCTGAAGGATGTCCCGACGCTGGAGGAATCCGGCTTCAAGGGCGTGGTGCTGGAAGCGTGGTATGCCGCTTTCGCGCCGGCCGGTACGCCGGCGGAAATCGTGAAGCAGATGAATGCCGCGCTTCAGACATCGTTGAGCGATGCAAAGCTCATCCAGAACTTCACCAACGGTTCGGTCGAACCGGTTGGTGGTTCGCCGGAAGCGCTCGGCAAACTGGCACAGGCGGATTCGGCGAAATACGCACGGCTGGTGAAGGAGCTCAACATCAGCGCGGGCGGCTGAGCAGCCGCTCATTTTATCGTCTTGTCATGGCCGGGCTTCGTCCCGGCCATTTCATTTGGAGACGCAAGAGCTACAGCCCGCGCTGCTTCTTCAACCGGTCGATGGTGTCGGCGATATCGGACGGCAGCGACTTCAGGCCGGCTTGCCCGGCTTCCGACAAAATCGGGCGCAATCGCGAGCCGGTCAGGAAGGCCGGCTCACGCCCGGCCGGAATGATGCGGTCGAACACCACCACCATCACCACCGCCAGCAAGACGATGCGCACCGCGCCGAGCATGGCGCCCGCCATGCGGTCGGGCAGGCTGATGTCGACGCCGACGATTTCGCTCACCGCCAGCCGCAGCAGCATGCCGAGCACGAAGCCGATCACGAGGAACAGGGTGGCAAATACCAGCCCGGTCTGCGCCGGCGGCACGTTGAACTGCGCGATCAGGAACGGCGTGAAATAGGGCGCCGCCACCACCGCGACCGGCGCCGCGGCGAGATAGCCGAACATGGTGGCAAGGCTGCGCAGCAGCCCGGTGCGAAAGCCTGCGACGACCGCCACGAATAGGCAGAGATAGACCGCGGCATCGAACAGATTGATCGGCAGATCGTTCAAAGGTTACGGCCTTGCGTTCGTGGCGGCGCAGATGAATCATGGTGCTGCCGAACTGGCAGAGCCATACCGTAACCTTGCGTTAGATCACAACCCATGGCCACCCCGGCGCGTTACGGTATGCACTTAAACGGTCACTCGACAGGAGACGGCGCATGACATTCACGGTCAGCAGCAACAGCTTCAAGGACGGCGATTATCTCGCCATGACCCATGTGGTCTCGGCGGATGCCGGGTTCGGTTGTGCCGGTGAGAACAAATCGCCGCATTTGAAGTGGTCGGGCGCGCCGGCTGGGACCAAGAGTTTCGCCGTCACCTGCTACGATCCCGACGCGCCGACCGGCTCGGGCTTCTGGCATTGGCTGGTGGTGAACATTCCGGCGAACGTCACGGAGCTGAGCCTTGGCGCCGGCAGCAAAGGCGGTGCGCTGCCCGCAGGGTGCTTGCAGACCCGCACCGACTACGGCTTTGCCGGTTACGGCGGCCCGTGCCCGCCGGAAGGCGATCATCCGCATCGCTATCTGTTTACGGTGTTCGCGGTCGGCGTCGAAAGCCTTCCGGTGAAGGCCGAGACGCCGGCGGCGCAGATCGGCTTCAACCTGCATTTCAACACGCTGGCGAAGGCCGCCATCATGGGCCTGTTCAAGCGGTAACGCGTGGCGCGCTACTCGGCGGAATTCGCCAGGCACGGATCGAGCACCGCGTGGTTTTGGTCGAGCCGCCGGTAGCCGCCTTTCATGACGATCGGATCGCCCACCTTCATGCCGTTGTCTTGATAGGTGACGCACATGATCCTGAGGTCCGAGCAGACGACCAGGTACCACAAGACGCCGTCGTTTTTTATCAGCGTGATCTTGCCGCCCACCGCCAGGTCGATGCGCGTTTCTGTATCCTGGATGCCCGCGGCCATGGCGCGCAGTTCTTCACAACTAGCGGTCGACGCCGCGGGCATTTCGGCCGGCGAGAACGCGGGCCGGTTGGCGAAGACGTCGTCGGCCTGGCACGGGCTGACCAAGGCCAGCGCTAACAGTAATTGTCGCATGGATATTCGGGAATAGCCGGTGGACGGACGGCGACGTGACCGCTCCATTGCGCCCGAATTTGGGCTGGAGGATCGGCGGCCGCGGCGCGCCAATCAGGAATAAGCGTAGGGCCGGGGTTCCGCGATGGAACTTTTTCTGCTTTGGAGGCTTGTCGCTTTGTCCAGCCGATCCCTCGGCTGCGCGCACGGCTGAGCATCGCCAATTTTTCCGGGCCACACGGCCCTCATGAGGACAACACACCATGCGTATTTCGTCGGGACTTCGTACAGCAGTCATCGCGCTCGCGGCTCTGGCCGTGACCAGCGTTTCGGCTTTCGCCGCTAGCGGCACTGTCCACCTTCGCATCGTCAAAGCCGGTTTCGTGATCGGCGGGTCGGGCGGCAGCGGTACGCTGGTCTTTAATGGCCGGCGCTATCCGCTCTCGATCGGCGGCCTGAGCTACGGCTTTACCTTCGGCGCTTCCGAGACGAATTTTCACGGCACGGTCAGCAACATTCGCCGTCCGTCCGATGTCGCCGGTGTCTACGGCCAGGCCGGTGCAGGCGCAGCCCTCGGCCGCGCCGGTGCGCAGGGCGTGGTCCTGACCAACCAGAACGGCGCCGTGTTGACGCTGTCCGGCCGTCAGGTCGGCGCCATCGTCAGCGCCGATCTCAGCGGTCTCGCGCTCTCGATGCGCTAAACGCTTCACTGAGAGCGATTTGAAATGACGGCGGCTCGCAAGGGCCGCCGTTATTTTTATTGGTGCTGCACGATGACCTTGGTGCCGACCGGCACGCGCGCATAGAGATCGCTGACGTCTTCGTTGACGAGGCGGAAGCAGCCGGACGACACCGCCTGGCCGATGGTCTCCGGCGCGTTGGTGCCGTGGATGCGGTACACCGTGGCGCCGATGTAGAGCGCGCGGGCGCCCATCGGATTGCCCGGACCGCCGGCCATGAAGCGCGGCAGGTAAGGCTGGCGCTCGATCATCTCCGGCGGCGGCGTCCAGTCCGGCCACTCCGCCTTGCGCGAGATCTTGTGCACGCCGCCCCACTGGAAGCCGTCGCGGCCGACGCCGATGCCGTAACGCAGCGCGAGTTGCTCGTTGACGATGAGATAGAGGAAGCGGTCGGCGGTGTTGACGATGATCGTGCCGGGCGGATAGTCGCTGCGGTAGAACACCGAGGTGCGGCGCAGTTCCTGCGGCAAATCCTTGTCGCGCGCGGTGTGGTCGACGCCGGGATCGGGCTCCTGCACGGTCGGCGCCGGTGCGCGGCCGAACAATTGCGCGGCGGCGTTGCGCGGCGCGAGCAGGGGGGCCGACACGAGCAGGGCGACAGTGAGGGTCGAGACGAGGAACCGGCGCATTGCGGAATGTTCTAGCAGAGGCACACCGCGCTGTCTTGCATGCCGCCGTTGCACGAAGGCGGACCTCCCGTGTTCAGCGCCCGAACACGCCCTTGGACGCGGTGATCTCGAGCACCTGCACTTCTTTCGGCAATTCGATCAGGAATTCCGCGTCGCGTTCCAGATGATGAATCTTGCGCGGGTCCTTGCCGGCGAAGCGCGACATGGCCTCGACGTTCTCCCAATAGGAAATCGTCACGAACTCGCTTTCGGTGGCGCGGTCCTCGCGCAGCGACTGCACGGCCAAGGCCTTCTGTTCCAGCGGCTTGATGCCGTGCTCGTAGAGATAGGCCGCGTAGTCGTCCGCCTTGGCTGCGACGGTGCGGCCGCGCCAGATCCGCGCGATGGTTGGTGTCTTGCCGGACGATGCCATTGCCGATGCTCCTTGGCGTGAACGTATTTCAACGCGCGGCGGCGGCAAATGTTTCGGGGACCGCGAGCTGCCGATGTTTCGATTCAATTTTCAAACAGCCAAGTTCGATGCAGGCATGATTCAGCCCGTGTTCAAAAGGGCGCACTTGTGCGCCCGTGTTATTTAAGCGGCCCCGGGTAGGCCGTCTCTTTTCCTTGGTCCCTCGACAAAGCCGAGGGAGTGGCGCGCCGTAAAGCGCAGCCGGTTTCTTCCGTGCCGCGTCCTTGCGCGGACGCGGGCGCCTCTCGGCGCGCCACAGCGGCTTTTTAAGTCCCCGGGACCGTAACTTCCGTGTGCGCAGCGGAGGAGCTCTTCACTCCCCCCGATCCGGAGGCTTTCGCCGCCTTCGCCGCCACCCGTGCAGCCATTTAAGGCAGCCGGTCGTCGTGCCGGCGGACGGTGACCCAGGGCCTCCCGGGAGCGGGGTTACGAACCCCGCGCGCAGGCGCCGCATCCCGCTCCGCCTTCAAGACGTCCCTAGAAGACGCCCCTCGATGAACGGGACGGAAGTAGGAATAACATCAGTAGGAATGGAGTCAAGAAGGATTTTTGGGTTTTTTGTAGGGCGGATTAGCGAAGCGTAATCCGCCATCCCGGTTAAGATGGGCTATGCCGAATTATCGCCGAGCCTTCGTTCCCGGCGGGTGCTGGTTCTTCACGGTCAACCTGCTGGAACGACGCCAAAGTCTCCTCGTCGATAATATCGCGGCGTTGCGGAGCGCCGTCGCCGAGACACGCCGAAATTACCCGTTCGAGATCGACGCCTTCGTTGTTCTACCGGATCATATCCACGCGATTTGGACGCTACCGCCGGACGACGCCGATTTCTCGACGCGCTGGCGTTTGATCAAGACGCGCTTCGCCAAGGCGTTGCCGAAGCAGGAGCGTCTGAGCGCGGTGCGTAAAGCGCGAGCTGAGCGCGGCATCTGGCAGCGCCGATTTTGGGAGCACCTGATCCGCGACGATGCCGATTACGCGCGGCATGTCGAGTATTGTTATATCAATCCAGTGAAACACGGTCTCGTCGCGAGCGTCCGCGATTGGCCGCATTCGTCGTTCCATCGCGATGTGCGCGCGGGGATTTTCCCGGAAGATTGGGCGGGGAATGTTGAGGCGAAAGGCGAATTTGGCGAGGCTTTGTAGGGCGGGTTAGCCGAAGGCGTAACCCGCCGTGTTGATAAAGCTGAATGGCGGATTGCGCTTCGCTAATCCACCCTACGGGCTGTGCGCTACGGGCTGCGCGCCCAGAAAGAATTTGAATGATACCGGCGTTATTTGTGCGTGCACCGCAAAAAGGCGCTTGCTGGATTTGTGGCACGTCGGCAAAACCCTCTCGAGAGCATAAGTTCAAGGCGTCAGATCTCCGCCGAATTTTTGGAAAGGGGCGCTTGGTTGTTGGGTCGCCTGAGGACCACGCGAGCGGGAAAATCGCGCAAGGTATAAATTCGAATCATCTAAAGTTTGAAAATTCAATTTGTGAGCGATGCAATTCCTCAGTTACGCAAGAATCGGATCGTGCGTATGATCAGTTTATAGGGCAGATGGAGGCTGACGAAGAATATGCAAAGGAAATTTTCAGCGTGTTTTCTAATCCGCGATTTTGTAAAGGTGAGAAACTTTATTTTGCTCTTCCTCTCTTTCGGTACTTTGCAAAATTATTAGGGTGCCAACTCGCCGAAATGGGCGCGCCAATTCCGGTTCATTTG
>JANMSZ010000021.1:0-8589 GCA_031389925.1 Hyphomicrobiales bacterium
CGGCCGAACGCGATCTCGTTCGAGGCCGCCAATCCCCGTCACGCCCATGAGTGGACGCTGTTCGAAACCGTGAAGCTGCCTGACGGCAAGGTGCTGATCCCGGGCGTGCTGGAATCGAAATCGAATTTCATCGAGCATCCCGAACTGATCGCGCAGCGTATCGGCCGCTACGCCAAATTGGTCGGGCGCGAGAACGTCATCGCCGGCTCGGATTGCGGCTACGGCACCTGGGTCGGACAGGCGGCGGTCGATCCCGACGTGGTGTTCGCCAAATTCGCGGCGATGGCGCAAGGCGCGGCGATCGCGACGAAGCAGTTTTGGCGCTAGCTTTTCTTCCAGCGCTTATAGAAGCGCGGCACCATCAACATCACCGCCAGCAACCCGAGCGCCAGCAAGGCGTAACGCAGATTGTTGGTATCGCCGGCGAGGGCCTCGCGGCCGGCAACCCCGATCCAGGTGTAGACGACCGTCGACGGCGCCATGAACACCAATGTGGCGACGATATATTGCGGAAACGGGATGTGGGTCAGACCGAGCAGGTAGTTCATCACGTTGTAGGGAAAGATCGGGACCAGGCGCACGAAAGCGACGAACTGCCAGCCGTCGGCGTCGACGCTGTTCACGATGCCCCTGGTCCGCCGCCCGGCGCGGACTTCGACCCAATCGCGGGCGATATAGCGCGCGACCAAAAACGCCAGCGCCGCACCGAGGCTACCGCCGGCGAGATTGAGAGCGCAGCCGAAATAGGGACCGAACAGCGCGCCGCCGATCAGATCGAAGATGCTGCCCGGGACCATGACGACGGTGGCGATGGCGTAGAGCAGCACGAAGCCGACCGGCGCCCAGACGCCGAGGCTGGCGATCCGCGCTTCCAGTGCTTCCGCGGTGATGACCCCGTCAAACGCCCAGTACGCCGCCGCGGCGCCGGCAAAGACGAGCAGAACAATCAGCGCAAGGAACCAGCGTCGTGGATGCGCCATTGCCCGGCTTACGATGGAGGACTTTACGGGGGCGATATCGAGGCCATTAGGTATGTGATGGTGCGCGCGACAGGGATCGAACCTGTGACCCCTACCATGTCAAGGTAGTGCTCTTCCGCTGAGCTACGCGCGCATTATCGGCTTGGTCTTATCGGCTCCAAACAGGCGAGGCAAGCCGCCCGGCGGGGCTTTAGGCCGCCAGCATCTTGTGCACTTCGTTGACCAGATCGCGCAGATGGATCGGCTTGGAGAGCACTTTGGCATGCTTGGGGGCGGTGGAATCTGCGTTCAGCGCGACAGCGGCAAAGCCCGTGATGAACATGATCTTGATGTCGGGATCCAGTTCCGCGGCGCGGCGGGCCAGCTCAATCCCGTCCATCTCCGGCATCACGATATCGGTGAGCAGGAGCTCGAACGGTTCCTCGCGCAGGCGCTGGTAGGCCGAAAGGCCGTTGTCATAGGAGGTGACGTCGAATCCGGCATTCTGCAGCGCCTTAACCAAAAAGCGGCGCATATCGGTGTCATCTTCAGCCAGCAGGATTTTCGACATGCGCTTTAACGCCCCTTAACCACAGACCCCGGAGACCGGTATCCGAAGGCCACCATAAGACTTATGCCGGGTAAATAACGCGTGAACCGAAAGCTTCGCTTGGCATTGTCACCCAGCGCATGGACAATAGAAGGTATAGGGCCTTTTAAGAACGCCCTTTGCGTATTGATCTTAATGGCAGCCCATAGCCGGTTTCCTGCATGACCGATCCCCGCCACGAACTCGATCCAGCCTTCGAAATCGCCGAGCCGGCGGCCTATTCCGCGCCGGTTTTGTTCAATTCCCCGCATAGCGGCTCGACCTACCCCCGCAGCTTCCTGGAGCTGTCCCGGCTGGATGTCGGCACCCTGCGCCGGTCGGAAGACAGTTTCGTCGATGCCCTGGTGGCCGGCGTAGTGCGGCACGGCTACCCGCTGATGCGGGCGCATTTTCCGCGCTGCTTCGTCGACGTGAACCGCGAACCTTACGAACTCGATCCGCGCATGTTCGAGGGCCGCCTGCCCTCCTTCGCCAATACCCGCTCGATGCGGGTGGCCGGAGGCCTCGGGACCGTGGCGCGGGTCGTGGGCGACGCCCAGGAAATCTATGACCAGCGCATTCCGGTCGACGACGCGCTGCAGAGGATAGAGACGCTATACAAGCCGTATCACCGCGCGCTGCGGCGGCTTTTTACCAAAATGCACCGTGATTATGGCACCGCAATGCTCGTAGACTGTCACTCGATGCCCTCATCCTCGGGGCATAAAGACGAGCGTCCACGGCCCGAATTCGTGCTCGGCGACCGTTACGGCACCAGTTGCGTCGGCGTCGTCGCCGAGACCGTGGAATCGACCCTGCGGGCGCTGGGCTACACCGTCAGCCGCAATAAGCCCTATGCCGGCGGCTTCATCACCGAGCACTACGGCAACCCCTCCGCCGGCCTGCACGCCATCCAGCTCGAGATCAACCGCGCGCTCTACATGGACGAGCGCCGCTACGAGCGCACCGGGCATTTCGACCGCCTCGCGGCCGACTTGGAGACCTTGGCCTGCCGGCTCGGCGAAATCCCGCTGGAAGAACTGCGGCCGTACCGCGCGGCGGCCGAGTAATCCCAGCCTCGCCGGCCAAAAAAAAGGGCCGCTCACTGAAGAGCGGCCCAAGTCTAGGGAGGAAACGCCCAAGGAGGGCAACGGTATCGCTACCGCATTGCAGTAATCTACACCGCAACGCACAAAAATCAAGGCTCGACAGCCGAATCCCCATGCTTTTTGCGCATAGCTCACTCGCAAAATCGAGGTTTTCTGTTCGGCCATGCGAAAAAGGGTGAGGCCGGAACCCCGCACCGCAGCGAGAAACCCGCATTTACAGCCTTAATCCGGCATAACCATTCCAAACCGAGCCGCGCGGTTGCCGCGGCCGTCACTCTCCGATAGCCCAAGGCGGGGCGGACAGCGCATGACGGCCATCGACTTTTCCAACTTCGTCGACCAACTCGCCAGCGTTTCGGGCGACACCATCCTGCCGTTCTTCCGCACCGCGCTGGCGGTCGAGAACAAGCTCGCCCGCGGCTTCGATCCCGTAACCGTCGCCGACCGCGCCGCCGAAGACGCCATGCGCACGCTGATCCGCAAACATTTCCCGGCGCACGGCATCCTCGGCGAGGAGCGTGGCTCGGAGCGCACCGACGCCGAATATGTCTGGGTGCTCGACCCGATCGACGGCACCAAGTCTTTTATCTCCGGCATGGTGGCCTGGGGCACGCTGATCGGGCTGATGCGCTTCGGCGAGCCGGTGTTCGGCATGATGCATCAGCCGTTCACGCGCGAGCGCTTCACCGGCGACGGCGGCGCGGCGCGCTATCAAGGGCCGGGCGGCGATCGCGATCTGCACGTGCGCGCATGCGCGGGTTTGAGCGACGCGGTGTTGTTCACCACCAGCCCGCTGCTGATGAACGTGGACGATCGCGCGGCCTTCGCCGGCGTCGAGAACAAGGTCAAACTCTCGCGCTACGGCGGCGACTGTTACGCCTATTGCATGCTGGCGGCGGGCAACATCGATCTCATCATCGAGACAGAGATCAAACCGCACGACATCGTGCCGTTGATCCCGATCATCGCCGGCGCCGGCGGCATCGTCACGACGTGGGAAGGCGGCCCGGCGCAAAACGGCGGCCGCATCGTCGTCGCCGGCGACAGACGCGTGCACGCGGCAGCGCTGGAGATGTTGAAGGGGTAAACTTAATCCAAATTTGCGCGATATTATCGACAGGCAATTTTTATGCTCGACAAAGCGGCATTTTATCACGGCGCAGCGATCATTCCCATTTTGGAAGAGGAGCAGTGCCGCTCGATCCGAAAGCTTGAGCTGCTTGGTGCTGGCGCCGAAAATGAGGCCGATTGGTGCAAGACGTAGCTACAAATCAAATCTTAGCGGCTCCAGTGCTGCAGGGCTGTCCCGCCTGCGGCGTGGAAACGCCTCACACCCATCGCTTTACCGTGAACGGCTGTGCGATCTGGCAGTGCGACCTGTGCGGGCTGGGACGGGCCGAGACAAAAGACTTCGACCCGAACGCCTACTACACCGCCGGCTATTTCTCCGGCGCGTGCAACGACGGATATGCGGACTACCGCGGCAACGAGCCGGTCTTGCGCCGAGAGTTCGCCAAGAGCGTCGCTTTCATCCGCGGCTTTCGTCCCGACGGCCGGCTTCTCGATCTGGGCTGCGCCTACGGCTTCTTCCTGAAGGAAGCGCAGCCTTATTTCGACGTCTCGGGCATCGAACTCGCCGAGGATGCAGCCGAGCATTGCCGGAAGGCGGGCCTGCCCGTGCTGTCGGGCGTGGCCGACGAGGCCACCATGGCCAAGCTCGGAAACTTCGACGTCATCACGCTGTTCGACGTCATTGAGCATCTGCCGCAGCCGCACGACACGCTGGCGCTGTGCTGCCGCCATCTCAAGCCGGGCGGCCTGATGGCGATCACGACGGGCGACTTTGTTTCGTTTGCCGCGCGGCTGATGGGAGCGCGATGGCGGCTGATGACGCCTCCACAACATCTTTGGTTCTTCACCCGGGAAAGCCTGCGCCGGATGGCGAAGCCCCTCGGCCTGTCGATCGTGCATTTCGACCATCCGATGAAGATCGTTCCGCTGTCGCTGATCCTTTTCCAGCTCCGCCGGATGCTCGGCCTGCGCAACCCGCCCATCGCCGCGGCCAGCCGCATCGGCATACCGGTCAATCTCTTCGATGCCATGCGGATCGTGTTACGCAAGGACGCGCCATGAACGAGCGGCTGACAGTTTCACAGATCCTGTTGCTGATCGCCTATTCGGTCGGCATGGCGGGCGGCCAGATTCTGTTCAAAACGGCGGCGCTGCGCTACGCGGCCTTCGACGGCACGGTTGGCGACAAGTTTCTCGGCCTGCTGCACAATCTCTATTTCCTCTCGGCGATCGCGCTCTACGCCGCCTTCTCCATCCTGTGGGTTTGGATATTGAGCTTCACGCCGCTGTCGCGGGCCTATCCGTTCGTGGCCTTGGCCTTTGCCGTGATTCCCCTGCTTGGCGGCCTGATATTCGGCGAAACCATCTCGCTGCGCATCGTTCTGGGCATTCTCTTCATTCTGTGCGGCCTCTTTCTCGTGACCGGCTGAAGGAACTTTTGCAGTTTTCCGACATTCTAGCTATGCAGTATTGTCGAGGTTCCTCCAGTGGAATGGGCCCATGCAGAGTATCGCGAAGCCTTCCGTCTGGGTGATTTGCCCGGCTTTCAATGAATCGACGACCATTGGCCGCGTCCTCTCCGAACTCAGACATGGCCAGGGCGACTACAACATCGTCGTCGTCGACGACGGATCGAACGACGCCACGCGGCGCATTGCCGCAGGCTTGGCGACGGCCGTCATCAGCCATCCGATCAATCTCGGCCAGGGCGCGGCGCTCAAGACCGGGATCGACTACGCGCTGTCGGAGGGCGCCGATTATCTCGTCACCTTCGACACCGACGGCCAGCACCTCGTTTCCGACATCCCGCGTCTCCTGGAGACGCTCGACCGTGAACAAGCCGATTTCGCGCTCGGCAGCCGCTTTCTCACGGCGCCAGGCAAGATGCCGCTGTCGCGCCGCATCCTGTTGCTGGCCGCAACTGTGTTTACGACCGCGACCACGGGTTTGCGCCTGACCGACACCCATAACGGTTTGCGCGCCTTCACCCGCAGCGGCGCCGCCGCGCTGCGACTGCGGCAGGACCGCATGGCGCACGCCTCCGAAATTCTCGCCGAGATCGCGCGCAGCCGCCTGCGCTATGTCGAGGTTCCGGTGACCATCGCCTATACCGACTATTCTCTGGCGAAAGGGCAGCGCGCCGGCGATTTCGTCATGATCCTGCTCGATCTGTTCGCTCAGAAAATTCTCCGATGATCGCCCAGGCGCTCCTCTCGGTCTTGCTGGTCAGTGTGCTGGTCTACGCCTGGGTCGAGTACCGGCGCTCGCCGCTGGTCGCGTTGCTGTCGGCCGGGGCGGGGCTTGCGGGCCTCTATTTCGTCTGGGTGCCGTCGCACAGCACCTGGGTGGCCGAGTTCATGGGCGTCGGACGTGGCGCCGACCTCATTCTCTATGTGTGGGTCTGCATCAGCCTGATCGTGCTGCTCAATCTTCATCTCAAGCTGCGCACGCAACACGAGTTGATCACGAAGCTGGCGAGAACGATTGCGATCGCCAATGCCGATACAGCTGCGTCCGACGCGCCGCGCGCTTTCAGCGCTGAGCGGGAGCCGCGGAAGGCTCCGGCCGCGGCCGGCCGGCATAAGTCCAGGCAAATACACGATCCAATCGCCTGACCTCATCGATCAAGTCGAGAGGCAGATTGTCCGCGCATTTCATGCGCTCGGTGGCAATGACGTAGTCGGCCTTTGCGGGATCGGTTTCGAGCCGCCACGGCCGCCGGTACATCGGTTCGACCATAGTCTCGCGCCAGCTGATGCAGATCATGAGGCTCGGCGGATTGTCTTTGAACCGGTTGGGCGTTTCCTGATCGAGCCGGACTTCAAGACGGCGTAGCGCAACCGTTGCGCCGACCGACCAGTAATCCATGTCAAAACGCTGGTAGGCGCCTTGCACACCGCCGGCAAAGCCGTTGAACGCGACGTATTGCAGCGGATGCAGGGCGGCGAGCAGATACACCTGGTAACCGAGATACGCGGCGATCACCGCCGCCGCCGCTACCGGAAACCGTCCCAAGAATGGAAGCAGCCGCACGAATCCATAGCCCGCAATCACCGCAAGAATGGGAATGAGAAAAAGAACGTGCCGGATGCCGTCATAGAGCGTCGATCCCTGCACCATGACAACGGCGATCGGCAGCAGCGCCGCCGCCCAGACCACCAGCACCTGCCGCGATTGCGCCACGGCCAAGCACGCGGTCTTCAGACGTTCCTTCAGGCGCTCGTTGCGGCGATCCGCCGAGACTCCGTAACTCCTGCCGATCATCCCAAGCGCATTTGCGAGACCCCATATCAAACCCACTGCGAGCAACAGGAGGAAGCCTTCGGGCAAGCGGGCCGCAAGCTGTTCCGGGATGTACGACCATGGCAGATCGTTGGATCTGACGATCTTGCCCCAATGTATGACTTCCGTATTTTTCGGGTGGTTGGCGAAATACGTAAAGGCCGCCGAGAACTGCGTGAACGGATTGGCGATTTGCAGCCACGGCCAGAGCGCAATAGCGGCCAACCAGGCCAGCAGAGCAGCCGCCAGCGTTCGCATGCCGATTTTAGCAAGGGCTTGCCGCGCCGATCGGCGGCCGCCGAGGACGACCTCAAGCGCACAGAGCGCCATCGCGCCGATGAGATAGGCGTAGGCGATGAAGCCCGACGAGCGGGTCGCAATCGCCAATCCCGTCAGCACGCCCGCCGACACCGTGGCCGGCCATGACGGCACAGTCCGCTTCGCCATCACGACGATCGCGAGCGTGGCGGCCGTCATCGAGAACAGGAAAGGCACGTCGATCGGCGTGAAGAAAAAGCTGCCATAGAGATAGCCGGTGGTCAGACACAGCACGATTGCGGCAAGGCCCGCCCAGCGCCCGGCCACAAGCCGCGCCAGCGGCAGAAGCATTGCGATCCCCGCGAGGCCGGCCAGAAACGTCATCGCGTGACGAACCGTCCAATGCTCGGCGATTCCGAGCGACTGGACGAAGGACGTCAGGATGTGAAACCAGGGGCCGTAGTACCAAAGCGTGTCTTCGACATCCTCGAACATCGCGCGGTGGCTAAAGCCGCTTGCATACCAAGCCAGCGCTTTCCGCCCGTAATCGTCGGCGTTCCATTCGTCGACGGTGGTGCCGTAATCCCCGACGGTTGCGAGCCCCATCACGGCGGCGGCGCAGATCAGAGCGATGGCGATCAGGATTTCGGCATCAAATTGGACGCCACGTTTCGAGACACGGGCATGCAGTTGAGGCGCGAATCCCGCCTCAGCAACCTGACCGAACTTTTTCGTCCTGCTTTTCTGCCACATGGAATACCCGCGCAAGAATTCAGGTCTCCTTCCTCAGTCGCGATAATATCCGCAAATAGGGCGACGGCCTACGTGCGCCTATTTCGCCTTTTCGATCTTGGTGATCGTGAATTGGCCGTTGACGCGATCCGGCACGAACCGGACCTTGTCGCCCGCCTTGACGGCGTTCAGCATCGCGGGATCGCCGGCGCGGAACACCATGGTCATGCCGTCGTCCATGTCGAACTTCTTCAGCGGCCCGTGCTTGATCGTGATCTTGCCGGCGGACGTATCGACCTTGGAGACCTGACCGGCGATCAATTCATCGGTCTGGGCCATAACGGGGAATGATCCGAGCGTGCTGAGGGCGAGCGCGCCGGCGGCGAACAGGGTGCGAATTTTCATCGAAGTCTCCTTTAACGTTTTTGTCGATTTACTTGACGGTGATCTTGCCGGTCATGCCGGCTTCACGATGGCCGGGAATGAGGCAGGAATATTCAAAGGTGCCGCGCTTGGAGAAGCGCCAGAGGATTTCACTCTTGGCTTTGGGTTCGAGGTTCTTTCCGTTCGGATCGTCGTGCTCCATCTC
>JANMSZ010000025.1:0-4707 GCA_031389925.1 Hyphomicrobiales bacterium
GCCGCTTTGAGAATGTCTTCGTCGCGTGAAAGCATGTGAATTCTCCGTCAGGCAACGTGCCGCAGCATCTGTTTCGGATCATAGCCCAAGTTGTGGACTTTGGCCGGCGCACCCGACAGGGCGCGCACGAGATCGGTCATCGACTGTAAATTGTGTATCGACCGCAGTTCGTCAACATGCGGCAGCATGGTGCGCACGCCCTTGGCGCGGGCTTCGAAGCCCTCAAATCGCAACAGCGGATTCAACCATATCAGACGGCGGCAGGAGCGGTGAAGCCTGTCCATCTCGAAATCCAGCCTGTCGTCGGCATCGCGCTCCAGGCCATCGGTGATCAAAAGCACCACGGCGCCCTGCCCGAGCACGCGCCGCGCCCAGTGCTTGTTGAAGTCGTGCAGCGAGGTCGCGATACGCGTGCCGCCCGACCAGTCCGAGACATTGCCGCTGCAGGCGGCGAGCGCCTCGTCCGGATCGCGCTGCCGGATGGCGCGGGTGACGTTGGTCAGCCGCGTGCCGAACAAAAAGGTCGTGACGCGTTTGCGATGGTCGGTGATGGCATGGAGGAAATGCAGGAACAATCTTGTGTACTGGCTCATCGAGCCGGAAATATCGAGCAGCGCCACGATCGGCGGCTCCTTCTCGCGCGCGCCGAGATATTTCAGATCGATCAGCGCGCCGCCGGCTTTCATGCTGGCGCGCAGCGTGCGGCGGATGTCGATGATGTGGCCGTGGCGGCTCGGCGCGAGCCTGCGCGTGCGCACCAAATCGAGCGGCAACGCCAGCCGCGCAATGGCGGCCTTGGCGGCCGCGATCTCGGCGACGGTCATCTGCGCGAAATCTTTCCGCTGCAGTACTTCGCGGTCGGAAACGGTGAGGCTGGCATCGACCTCGATCTCGGATTTGTCCTGGTCGCGTTCGTTGACGCTGGAGAACAAGGCTTCCTGAATGCGTTGCGCACCGGGCGGCGGCGCTTTTTCGGCGACCGCCATCGTTTCCGGCAGCATCGACGCGATCAGTTTGTCGAGATACCCGCGCCTGCGGAAGAAAATGCGGAACGCCTGGTCGAACAGCAGTGTGTGCTCGTGCCGCTTCACGAACACGGCGTGCAGCGTCCAATAGAAATCGTCGCGGTCGCCGACGCGCGCGACGCGCGCCGCTTCCAGCGCATCGAGCACGCTGCCTGAGCCCACCGGAATGCCGGCGGCGCGCAACGCGCGCGCGAAGTAGAGGATGTTGTCGGCAAGCTGGCCTTGGGGCTCAGCCATGGCTGTCACTCCGCCGCGCGCAATTCCGACTTCACGTCGTCGAGCAGCGCCTTGACCTTGCTGTTATCGAGCCGGGCGATGTCGTCCTGATATTTCAGCAGCACGCCGAGCGTGTCCGACACCATTGCCGGATCGAGCGCGACCGCGTCCAGTTCGGTGAGCGCGCCAGCCCAGTCCAGCGTTTCGGCGACGCCGGGCGACTTGAACAGATCTTCCTTGCGCAGCGCCTGCACGAAGGCGACCACCTGCTCCGACAATTTCTTGGCGATGCCCGGCACCTTAGCGCGCAGGATTTTCAATTCGCGTTCGGCGTTGGGATAGCCGACCCAATGATAGAGACAGCGGCGCTTGAGCGCGTCGTGCACTTCGCGCGTGCGGTTTGACGTGACCAGCACGATGGGCGGCTGCGCCGCTTTCACGGTGCCGAGTTCAGGAATGGTGATTTGAAAGTCCGCGAGCACTTCGAGCAGGAAGGCCTCGAAGGCTTCGTCGGTCCGGTCGATCTCGTCGATCAGCAAAACCGGCGGTCCGGCCGGATCGGGCTCCAGCGCTTGCAGCAACGGACGCTTGATCAGAAAGCGCTCGGAGAACACGTCGTGCTCGGTGCGGGTGCGGTCGCCCTCGCCCGCGGCTTCCGCCAAGCGGATGGCGATCATCTGCGCACCGTAATTCCACTCATAGACGGCCGACGAGATATCGAGCCCCTCGTAGCACTGCAGCCGGATCAGCCGCCGGCCGAGCGTCGCCGACAGCACCTTGGCGATCTCGGTCTTGCCGACGCCGGCTTCGCCCTCGACGAACAGCGGCCGGCCCATGGTCAGCGCCAGATACAGCACCGTCGCCAGCGAGCGGTCGGCGATGTAGTCGGCCTTGGCCAACAGGGCCGTGGTGGCCTCGATGGAGCTCGGAAGCGGCGTTATGGACATTCGTCGGTACCCTGGATGACACTTTAACCGATACGGCCGTCAGCATACATCTAGTGCCCGAGAGCCCCATCAGCCAGCCGGGAAGCCTCAAAAGGATGGCCGCCATGCCGAAAACCGCCGAATTGACTAAAGAAGCCCTGACGCTGCCCACCATCGATGCCGGCGTGCGCATCGGCCATGTTCACCTCAAGGTGGCCGACCTGCAGCGGGCGCTGGATTTCTATTGCGGTGTGCTGGGTTTCCAGATCACCACCACCCGCCCCGGCGCGGCTTTCATTTCGGCCGGCGGCTACCACCACCATCTGGGCCTGAACACCTGGGAAAGCCTGGGCGGCTCAGCCCCGCCGCAGGGCGCCACGGGCCTGTACCACACCGCCATTTTGTACCCGAGCCGGAAGCTTTTGGCCGACGCGCTGAAGCGGCTGATCGGCGCCAAGATCCCGCTGGAAGGCGCCAGCGACCACGGCGTGTCCGAGGCGCTCTATTTGCGTGACCCGGACGACAACGGCGTCGAACTGTATTGGGACCGGCCCAAGGACCAGTGGCCGTCAAAGCCGGACGGCTCGTTGCAGATGTTTACCCGGCCGCTCGACCTGCATGACCTTCTGGCCGAGTTGGATAAAGCGACGGCGTAAGGTAATCCTCCTCCACGCGAGCGAACAATCGGGTGAGCGAGGACAAGCATGATCCTGTTGTCTAACGGCGGCCACAACACGCACCGCTCGGCGCAACGATCGGACACGATTGTCGTCGGCACAGTCGATGGCATCGCGGTCCTCGGTCGATCGGAGAGCGGCTGGGCAGTTGTTCATCGGGCGCTGGCCGGGTGCTTTGTCAGCGCCGTGACCGCCGCCGAGGACGGCACGCTGTTCGCGGCCACCCATGGCGTCGGCGTCGCGCGCAGCCGCGACGGCGGCAAAACCTGGACCTGGGTCAATAACGGAATCGACCGTCACGATTTGTGGTCGGCGCGGGCGGGACGGCTCAAGGGCAAGGACGTGGTCCTGGTCGGCTCGCTTCCGGCGCACGTCTATATCAGCGAAAATGCCGGCGACACGTGGCGCGAACTGACGGCGCTGCGTGACGTCGCCAGCGCCCAGGAATGGTGTTTCCCGCCGCCGCCTCGCGTCGGCCACGTCAAGGACATCGTGATCGACGGCGACCGCCTGATGGTCGGCATCGAGATCGGGGCGCTGCTCGTCTCCACCGATTTCGGCGAGACGTTTACGGATCTCCACGTCGACCCGCTGGTCGGAGAAAACGACATCCATCGCATCGTCGTTCATCCGGCGCGGCCTAACCGCATCCTGATCGCGAACGGCATCGTCGGCGTCATGACGAGCGAGGACAACGGCAAGACGTGGCGCAAGAATCCCATGCCGCCCGACGCCAACTATCCCGACCCCATGGTCATCCATCCCGACCAGCCCGATCTCATCTTCCTCACCGCCGGCGTCGGCTGGCCGCCGCACTGGTACAAGCTCGGCCGTGCGCGCGGAAAGCTGTTCCGCAGTAGCGACGCCGGCCAGACGTGGGAGCGGTTGCTGGGTGGCCTGCCCAATGGACAGCGTGCGACCTTTGGCGCGCTGACGATCGAAACCTGGGATGGCGGATACGGGCTTTATGCGGCCGATACCGACGGGCAGGTTTTCGAGAGCCTCGACGGCGGCGACACCTGGTGCATCATTGCCGACGTGGCGGCGGTCTCCAAGGGCGAGTTCTATCGCGGGCTGCTCAAGGACCGCGTGCCGCTCGCCACCGTCGACGACGTTCAATTCAATCCGACAGCGGCCGCACGCCTGAGCGCCGTTAAAATCTAAAGGCGTGCACCAACAAAAAACCTCAGCCGGACGAGCCGGCTGAGGTTCTATGAGTCGAGCTCTATAAAAAGATTACGCGACCGCCTTCGCCACCGCGCGGCGCGCCAGGACGCCGACGAGATGCGCACGATATTCCGGGCTCGCGTGAATGTCGGCGTTCATGCCGGCCGCAGGAATGGTCAGACCCTCGAGCGATTTCGGCGAGAAGCGCTTCTTCAGCGCCTCCTCGAAGGTAGGCACGCGGAACACACCGTTGGCGCCGGCGCCGGTCACCGCGACGCGGATATCCGAGCCACGCTTGGACACGAACACGCCGACCAGCGCGAAGCCCGAAGCCGGATGCTTGAATTTCTCGTATGCCGCCTTCTTGGCGATCGGGAAGCTGATCTTGACGATGATCTCGCCCTCTTCCAGTGCGGTCGAGAACATGCCGGTGAAGAAATCGTCGGCGACGATCCGCCGCTTATTGGTGATGATGGTGGCCCCTAAGCCGAGACAGGCCGCCGGATAGTCGGCGTTCGGATCGTTGTTGGCGACCGAGCCGCCGATCGTGCCGCGATGACGCACATGCGGATCGCCGATCGAACCCGGCACGCCCGCGAGCGCAGGAAGCACATCCTTGAGGGTCTGCGAACCGGCCACCTCGAAATGGCGTGTCATGGCGCCGATCACCACCGAGCGCCCTTTGACTTCGACGCC
>JANMSZ010000035.1:0-2112 GCA_031389925.1 Hyphomicrobiales bacterium
CCCACGGCTGTCCGGTTCATTTGAAGTATAGTCCGAGTTTCAACTGATTTGGACATATCAGAATTGGTTGGAGCGGCTCGAGCAGTCGGTCGATTTGTCGTCTTTGCATGAGATTTACCCGGATCAATCGAGCGAATTCGAGTGGACTGCGGATGGCATTTTGGGCCGCTTGGGCCAAGCGCAACAGGAGGAATGCGATCAAGGCGATGGCGATCTGGATGCGCACGGCGTTTTCAGAGACACCGATGAAGCGTGTGATTCTCAAGGTTTGCTTGACCCATCGAAAGAATAATTCGATCTGCCAGCGCTGCTTGTAGAGTTCGGCGATCTCGTTTGCCGGCGCGTCGAGGTCGTTGGTAACGATACGCAGTATCTTGCCCGTCTCGATAACGACCTGAATCTCTCTCACCGGCACTTGCAGCGGATTTACGCGACTTCTGGCGAGCCGGGCTGGCAGGTGGCCGATGCGGTCGCTGAGAATATTGCCGTTCGTAGCGACGCGGCTGTCATGGACCGCAGTGAAGGGTGTGTTCTTCTTCAGCCGCGTCACGAACCGGCAGCCGGCCTCATCAAGCTGCGCCCACCAGCTATAATCGTAGTATCCGAGATCGTAGACGTAGGTGACGCCGGGTTCGATCGGCATCACTTTAGCTGCTGTGATGTCGTTGACGTTGGCTGGCGTTACCGCGAAGTAGACCGGCCGGTCCGCTTGGGGATCATAGACAATATGCGCCTTGGCTCCGAACACATCGGTCGAAAACGTCGCCCAGTCCGCGCTCAAACGGGATAGTTGCAAGCTTGTGGAATCGATCAGCCGAACCGCATCCGCAGTGGTCCGCCGTAGCCCGCGATGCGCTTGCCCCAGCATCTGGGTGAACAGGTCGCCGAACACCTGCCATGACCGGTCCCTATTGGCCTCCGACAGCGTCGTACGCTTCACCGGCGCGGCGCCCAGATGATAAAGCCGTGTCTCGTGGCTCGCCGTTCCCGTCACGATCTCGCGCAGACTCGTGGCGCCGCTGAATTGGCCGTACAGCAACGCTATCAGATGCCGCTTCGTGCTCAACTTGCGCGACAATTTATCAGTACCGTGGTTCTCAACAGATTGATCCAATTTATGCCAAGGAACGTGCTTCAATAGACTGTGGAATACGCTATTTTGGTGCAGCATGGCTTGATCCTTCTCCGTGTCCCAAAACGTCGCCAAACGCTTGGAACACAGAAGAATCAATGCCATGCACCTTGTCCATCAAAATCGAACCGGACAGCCGTGGGTCAAGCCCGGCAATGACGAACGATAAATTGTCCGCCGACGCCGGCGTAGTCGTTACCGGCACTGATAAACCGGCGGCCGGCGCGCGATCCAGGCGGCGAGGCCTTCGCCGAGGTCGTGGCTCGGCGCCAGGCGTGCGAATTGCTCGCTCTCGGTCTGCAACCCCTCGGCAATGCCCATATTCAAACCGCGGGTCACGGCGGTGATAATGCCGCCGATCGCCAGCGGCGAATGGCGGATGATGCGCGCCGCAAGGCCGCGGGCGGCTGACAACAGGTCGTCGTGCGGCACGACCCGGTTGACCAGCCCGATTTCAAGGGCGCGCGTCGGCGTGAACGGCTCGCCGGTGAGCAGCAGCTCGAGCGCACGCTTGCGACCCGCCAGCCGCGGTAGCCGCTGGGTGCCACCGAAGGTCGGCGGCATGGCCAAATTGATCTCCGGCTTGGCGAACGACGCCCTGTCGCTGGCGATGGCCAGATGCACGGCCTCGGTGATTTCGCAGCCGCCGCCGAATGCGATGCCGTTGACCGCGGCGATCACCGGCTTCCGGAAGGCTTCGAGCCGCGCCGTCATGGCCTGGCCGCGCCGGACGAAGTCGCGGACCGCCGTATCGGTGCCGCGGCGAACGCTCGAGGAAAATTCATGGATGTCGGCGCCGGCGGAAAACGCACGATCGCCCGCGCCGGTCAGGATGACGGCGCGCACATCGGCGTCGACCTCGATGCTATCAAGCAGCGCCATCAGGCGGTCGATCAATTCGTAATTCAGTGCGTTGAGCTTGTCAGGCCGGTTCAGCGTGACAAGGGCGATCCCGTCTTTGACGTCAAGCAGCACTAGTT
>JANMSZ010000048.1:0-5026 GCA_031389925.1 Hyphomicrobiales bacterium
CCGCGTTTCGCGGAACTTGCGCTCGACGTCATATTCCTCGGCGAAGCTCTTGGCCGCCGACGCCTCGTGGTTTGCCGCCGACATGTGTGTGCAGACTTTCGGCGGCTTCGGCTTCGCCGAGGAATATGACGTCGAGCGCAAGTTCCGCGAAACGCGGCTCTACCAAGTGGCGCCGATCTCGACCAACATGATCTTATCTTATCTCGCCGAACACGTGCTCGGCCTGCCGCGTTCGTATTGATATGGCTCTCCCCCTCGAAGGACTTCTGGTCATCTCGGTCGAGCAGGCCGTGGCGGCGCCTCAGTGCACCTGCAGGCTGGCCGATGCCGGCGCGCGCGTCATCAAGGTCGAGCGGCCCGAAGGCGATTTCGCGCGTGAGTATGATCACGTCGCCCACGGCGAGAGCGCGAATTTCGTCTGGCTCAATCGCGGCAAAGAATCGGTGGTGCTCGATCTTGGCAAGGCCGATGACAAGGCGTTGCTCGAGGCGATACTGGCCAAGGCCGATGTCTTTGTGCAGAACCTCAAGCCCGGCGCGCTGGCCAAGCTCGGCTTTGCCGTCGCGCGGCTGCGCAAGGATTATCCGCGGCTGATCTGCTGCTCGATCTCGGGCTACGGCGAAACCGGGCCTTACGCGCAGCGCAAAGCCTACGACCTGCTGATCCAGGCGGAATCCGGCGTTTCGTCGGTCACCGGCGGGCCGGACGCGCCGGCGCGGGTCGGCGTCTCCATCGTCGACATCTGCGCAGGGCTGAACGCCTATGAGGCGATCCTCGAGGCTCTGATCGCGCGCGGGCGCAGCGGCGCGGGCGCCGAGATTTCGATTTCGATGTTCGACGGCATGGCGGAATGGATGACGGTGCCGCTGTTGTTTCAGGAAGGCGGCAAGCCGTTCCAGCGTGTGGGCTTAGCACATCCCAGCATCGCACCTTACGGCGTGTTCAAGTCGCGCGACGGCGCCGACATCCTGATCGCGATCCAGAACGACCGTGAGTGGCGCGTGCTGGCGGAGAAAGTGCTGGGCGATGCCGCGTTGGCGCACGATCCGAAATTCGCCACCGGCGTTAAGCGCGTCGAGCATCGCGCCGAGACCGATGCCCATGTCGCTGCCGATTTCGCCAAGCACGATGTGGCCGAACTGGCGAAGAAGCTGGACGCCGCAGAGATCGGCTTTGCGCGGGTCAATGATTCAGCGCTGCTGTCGACGCACCCGCACTTGCGGCGGATCACCGTCGATTCGCCGAGCGGGCCGGTCAGCTTGCCGGCGCCGGCGCCCATTCGCGCGGGCGAGGAGCGTAGCTATGGCGCGGTCCCGGCCTTGGGCGCTCATAGTGAAAAAATTAGAGCGGAATTCCAACGCAAGACGGGCTAAGTTTCGCGCACAAAAAAATCACAGGGACGGACACGACATGGAAATCGGCTTTATCGGGGTTGGCATGATGGGCCAACCGATGGCGAAGCGGCTCATCGCCGCCGGCCACACGCTGGTGATCTACGACACCCGCAACGACGCGGTCGCGCCGCTGGTGGCGCTCGGCGCCAAGCTCGCCTCGTCGCCGCAGGATGTCGCCGACCGGGCCGAGACCGTGATGGCGAGTCTCCCCGAGCCGCACATCGTGAAGAAAGTCGCGACCGGCGAGGGCGGCGTGAGCAGCGGCAGCAAAGTCAAGCGCTTCATCGATCTGTCGACCACCGGCCCCGGGGTCGCTGCGGAAATTGCCGCCGAACTCGCCAAGAAAAATATCGTGCAGGTCGACTCGCCGGTCAGCGGCGGCGTTGCCGGCGCGATCAAGGGCACGCTCGCGGTGAT
This sequence comes from Hyphomicrobiales bacterium, assembly GCA_031389925.1. GTDB lineage: Bacteria > Pseudomonadota > Alphaproteobacteria > Rhizobiales > Xanthobacteraceae > Pseudolabrys. The sequence continues at coordinate 1,812 of JANMSZ010000048.1, forward strand.
GGTGTCGGGCCCGCAGGCCGACATCGACGTGGTCAAGGACGCGCTGTCGGTGTTCGGTACCGTCTTCGTTGTCGGCGCAAAGCCCGGCATGGCGCAGACCGTGAAGCTCGCCAACAATTTTCTGTCGGCTTCGTCGATGGCGGCAACCTCGGAAGCCATTGTGATGGGCGTGAAAGCGGGCATCGATCCCAAGCTGATGCTCGACGTCATCAATGCCGGTTCCGGCCGCACCACCGCTTCGAGCGGCAAATTCCCCAACAACATCCTGCCGCGCACTTTCGACGCCGGTTTTGCCACCGCGCTGATGCTCAAGGATGTGCGGCTGTGCCTCGCGGAGGCGAAGGCGCTCGGCGTGCCGACCGACATGATGGGCATGGTCGCCTCGCTGTGGGAACGCACCGCGAGCGAAATGGGTGCCGACAAGGATTTTACCACCATCGTTCAGACCGTCGAAAGCCGCGCCGGCGTCATCGTGGGCGCCAAGAAATGAGTGACGATATCCACGAGGTCTTCGCGCTCGCTTATGCCAGCCATTCGCGCAAGCGGTCGGAAAACTACATCTTCGGCGATCCGCACGACGAGATGACGCCGTTTTCCTATTACGTCTGGGCGATCAAAGGTGCGCACGGCACCTTCGTCGTCGACACCGGCTTCGATGAAGCCGCCGCCAAGGAACGCGGCCGAACCATCGTTCACCCGGTCGGCGACAGCTTGAAGGCGCTCGGCATCGAGCCCAACGAGGTCAAGAACGTCATTGCGACGCACATGCACTGGGATCACGCCGGCAACTACGGCCTGTTCCCGAACGCGCGCTATCACATCCAGGACGAGGAGATGGCCTACGCCACCGGCCGCTGCATGTGCCATCCGACGCTACGCATTCCGTTCAGCGAGAACGACGTGCACGCGATGGTGAGCAAGGTCTACGCCTATCGCTGCGAATTTCATGACGGCACCGACGAACTCGCGCCCGGCATCAGCGTGCACAAGATCGGCGGCCACTCGAAGGGGCTGCAATGCGTGCGGGTCAAGACCAAGCGCGGCATCGTCGTGCTGGCGTCGGACTGCTGCCACCTCTATTCGCACATCGACGAGGGCCGCGTTTTCCCGATCAGCTATTCGGTCGGCGACACGCTCGAGGGCTACAAGACCTTGCAGAAACTCGCCGGCGGCTCGCGCAAGCACGTCGTGCCGGGGCACGATCCCGAGGTGCTGAAGCGCTATCCGGCGGCCAAGCCTGGACTGGAAAATTGGATCGTGCGGCTGGATGTCGAGCCGACGGCCTAGCCGTCGTCGTCATGCCCGGGCTTGACCCGGGCATCCATGACACTCGCGCGTCAGTAAAAATCTTGCGTAAGTCTGTCAGCGCCGCAAAATCTCATGGATTGCCGGGTCAAGCCCGGCAATGACAGCAGTGAGAGCGTCCTCACGCGAACAAGTGCGGCTACACCAACCCCAACTCCGCAAAGGCATCCTTGTGATGTTCGGCGCTGTCGGGCGAAAAGCAGCAGAAAATGACGCGCGTTACGCCGCGCGGCGCGGAAGCCACTTCCGACGCCACGGTACCGACTGCAACGCGCGCGGCACGGTCGGCGGGAAAGCGATAGATGCCGGTCGAGATCGCCGGATAGGCGATCGAACTTAACTTGTGCTCCGCCGCCAGATCGAGCGCGGTCCGGTAGCAGCCGGTGAGCAACTCATCCTCATTCGATCCGCCGCCATGCCACACCGGGCCGACCGCATGGATCACGGCGCGTGCTTTCAGCCGGTAGCCACGGGTGATCTTGGCACTGCCGGTCGCGCAGCCGCCGAGCGTTTTGCATTCCGCCAGCAATTCAGGCCCGGCCGCGCGGTGGATCGCGCCGTCAACGCCGCCGCCGCCGAGCAGCGAGGTGTTCGCCGCGTTGACGATCGCATCCACGTCGAGCGTGGTGATATCGGCGACGTGAATTTCCAGCAGCGTCTTGCCGATTTCCGCGGTGAGCAGGGGCATGGGGTGACTATATCACCCCCGCTCGGAATAGACTTCCGTCTTGAGATCGACGCTGGAGCGCACGCCGATGTCGTCGTAATGCGCGTCGAGGAACCGGCGCGCCGAGCGCTGGCCGAGCTTGCGCAGCAGTTCGAGCGACTGGAAATCGTTGCGCAGCTTGGTCGACGACGACAGCCGCTCGCCCAGCCCTTCGAGCACGATGCGGTGCACGTTGATGCGGCGATATTCGTTCGGCCCGGTGCCGTGCGGGATGCGGCCTTGTTCGATCAGCCGGTTGACGAATTCGATGGCGCGCAATTCGCCCATCAGCGACGAGTTGAAGGTAATCTCGCTGACGCGGCCCATGATGTCGCGCGTCGTGTGCGGCACTTTCTTGCGCATCAGCGGGTTGATCTGGATGATCAGTACGTCTTCGGTGTTGGTCGAGCGAAAAAAAGGATAGATCACCGGATTGCCGAGGTAGCCGCCGTCCCAATAGGGCACGCCGTCGATCTCCACCGCGCGGAACACCGCGGGCAGGCAGGCCGAGGCCATGATCGCTTCGGCGGAAATCTTGTCGTGCGGAAAAATATGCAGCCGCCCGGTCTGCACATTGGTGGCGGCGATGAAGATCTGCCGCGGATCGGCGCGCAGGCCGTCGAAATCGACGAAGCGTTCGATCAGGTCCTTGAGCGGATTGATGTTGAGCGGGTTGAGATCGTAGGGCGAAAGATATTGCGACCACGCCGACAGCCAGTTGAACGTCGGCGAGCCTTCACTGGGCATCATCGAGAACAATTTGTCGGTCACGGCGCGCTGCACCGCCGGCAGATCGCCGCCCAGGCTCGCGGCGCGCCAGAATGCGGCAAGCCGCAGGCGCGCTTCCTCCGGCCCGCCGCGGCGCAAGCCATCGGCCAGCATCACCGCGTTGACCGCGCCGGCGGAGGTGCCGGAAATACCTTCGACTTGCAGCCGGCCGTCTTCCAACAATTGATCGAGCACGCCCCAGGTGAAGGCGCCGTGCGCGCCGCCGCCTTGCAGCGCCAGATTGATGCGCTTGCCGCCTTTGGGCTTGTCCGGTTTGTCGCTGCTGAATGCGCGTGCGAGGAAATCGATCATCGAGCCATCGTCACTGCGCCACCCAGCCGCCGTCGATCGAATAGGCCGAGCCGGTGATGCTCTCCGCGCCGTCGCTGCACAGGAACACCGTCAGCGCGCCGATGTTCTCCGGTTTGGTGAATTT
>JANMSZ010000062.1:0-5848 GCA_031389925.1 Hyphomicrobiales bacterium
TGCGTCGACGAGGCCGGGGAAGGGCTGCGAGCGATCTGCAATGTGCGCGGAATAATAGACAATGAATTCGTCGAACATCTGTTCGAGCTTGGCCGGCACAACAACGGCGCCGTCCGCTTCGAGCCCGCGCGCGATCATCGCCTTCGCGCCACCGCCGATCAGGTTGCGCGCGGTGGCATAGTCGACCGGCGGCAATCCTTCGCGTGCGAAGATGACGTTGAGTGTTTCAATCAGATCGGGCGCGGTATCGATCAGGGTGCCGTCGAGATCGAAAACCAGGGTTGGGGCGGACATATCGGATCGCTAACGTCCGGTCGCGATTGTTGCAAGGGTAAAAGCCGGCCCTTGGATCGGCTATTTTCGGCTATTCAGCCGCGGGGATCGGCGCTAGATAAGCGGGACCACAACCCTTGATTCACGCTTAAAATTCAGCCGGTGACGATGAACGCCGATGCCCAAAAACGCGCAGCCGCCGCGCGTGCCGTCGAATTTGTGCGTCCCGGCATGCGGCTTGGGCTCGGCACCGGCTCGACCGCCAAGCATTTCGTCGATCTGGTCGGCGAGCGTGTGAAGGGCGGGCTCGATGTGATCTGCGTGCCGACCTCTGAAGCGACGCATGCGCAGGCCAAAAGCCTCGGCATTCCCCTGACCACGCTGGACGAGACGCCGGCGCTTGACCTCACCGTGGACGGAGCGGACGAAATCGATCCGGACCTGGCCCTGATCAAGGGCGGCGGCGGGGCGCTGCTGAGGGAAAAGATCGTTGCTGCCGCGTCTGCGCGCATGATCGTGATCTCGGATCAGAGCAAACTGGTCGCAACGCTCGGACGCTTTCCGCTTCCGGTCGAGGTCACCCCGTTCGGCTTTACCGCAACCCGGGCTGCTATCGAGAAAGCCATTGCCGCCATTCAGCGCCCTGGACCGCTTTCGCTGCGGCAGGGCAAGGACGGCCATCCTTTCGTCACGGATGGCGGCCACTGGATCATCGATGCGGCGTTGGAGCGGATTGACGATCCGAAGGCGATGGCGCATGCGCTTTCGGGTATCCCCGGGGTTATGGAGCATGGCCTATTTGTCGGCCTTGCACAGATGGCCATCATTGGCGGGCCGGACGGCATCAAGATCATCGAGCGGCCCTGAAAATTTGGGTCAAACGGAGTTACGATAATGGGAATTATGAAAACCACTTACCGCGCCGCGCGCCTTGTCGCGTTGGCCGGTGCGCTCGCTTTGCCGGGTTCCCCCGCTTTTTCCCAGCAGCCCTCTGCCGCGGCAATGGCAACCGCCAGAGAGCTTGTCAGCGTCAGTGGCGCTACATTGATGTTCAACTCGCTGGTCGCCGGAGTGGTCGAGCAGGCAAAGCTGCTGTATCTCCAGCAGAACCCTGGCTTGAGCAAAGACCTGAACGAGATCGTCGCCAAAATGCGCACCGATCTGAATCCGCGTCTTGAAGAACTTAATGTCGAGATGGCTCGGCTCTATGCCACCCGCTTCACGGAGCCGGAGCTCAAGGAAGTTTTGGCGTTCTACACCTCGCCGACCGGCAAGAAGATGCTCGTCGAGCAGCCGCAGATCGCCGACTTGAGTCTCAGGTTCGCGCAGGACTGGGCCAACAAACTTTCCGATGAGGTCGTCGGGAAAATGCGTGAAGAATTGAAGAAGAGAGGGCACGCCCTCTAAGCAGCGATAGCCGGATCGCCGTGCAGCGGGTTTTTCACATAAGGCGATAGCGGCCAATGGCGGATAACGACGTCGATCTCTTTGTCATCGGAGCTGGCTCTGGCGGTGTGCGAGCGGCACGCATCGCCTCGAGTTACGGCGCGCGTGTGATGGTCGCGGAGGAATTCCGTGTCGGCGGCACCTGCGTTATCCGTGGCTGCGTGCCGAAGAAACTTCTGGTCTACGCCTCGCGTTTTTCGCACGAATTCGAGGACGCCGCCGGTTTCGGCTGGACTGTGCCGGCGCCAACCTTCAACTGGGCGACGCTGATCGCCAATAAGGACCGCGAGATCACGCGGCTGGAAGCGGCCTATGTCAGCACGCTCGAACGCTACAAGGTCAATCTGGTCAGAGCCCGCGCTGTGCTGGAAGACGCCAACACGGTGCGTCTGTCGACCGGCGCGCGGGTGCATGCCGAGACTATTCTGATTGCCACCGGCGGCTGGCCGCATCTCGGGCCGAAAATTCCCGGCGTCGAGCACGCGATCTCATCGAATGAAGCATTTCACCTCACCGAGTTGCCGAAGCGTATCGTCGTTCAGGGCGGCGGCTATATCGCCGTCGAATTTGCCTGCATCTTTGCAGGGCTGGGCAGCAAAGTGACGCTGGTCTATCGCGGCGAGAATATTCTGCGCGGCTTTGACGACGATATCCGCGAACATCTGCGCTCGGAGATGCAGACACGCGGCATTGCCGTCACCTGTGGGCACACGGTGGATGCGATCGAGAAATCCGGCGATGAATTCGTGACGCTGCTGTCGGACGGCAGCAAGGTCGCCTCTGACAAGGTCATGTTCGCGATCGGACGGCGGCCGAACGTCATGGGACTCGGCATCGAAGCCTTGAACATGAATATCCACGAGCACGGCGGCATCGAAGTCGACGAATATTCGCGCACGTCGGTGCCGAACATCTATGCGGTCGGCGACGTCACCAACCGTATCAATCTCACGCCGGTGGCGATCCGCGAAGGCCATGCCTTCGCCGACAATGTTTACGGCGGCAAAGACATCAAGGTCGATCATCTCAATGTGCCGACCGCCGTGTTCTCCGAACCCGAGCTCGGCGTCATCGGGCTGACCGAAGCGCAGGCGCGGGAGCAGCTCGCCATCCTCGATGTCTACAAGACCAGCTTCCGGCCGATGAAGGCGACGCTGTCCGGGCGCAACACTCGCGTTTTCATGAAGCTTTTGGTCGACGGCACCACAGACCGCGTGGTCGGCTGTCATATCGCCGGGCCAGACGCCGGCGAGATGATCCAGTTGATCGGCATCGCCGTCAAAATGGGGGCGACCAAGGCCGATTTCGACGCCACCATGGCGGTGCACCCGACCATGGCCGAGGAATTGGTCACGATGCGCGAAAAGGCCATGAGCTATGGCCGCAAAGCTGCCGAATAATTGCCGGCCGAATAGCCATTTAGGCCCGTAACTTCATGCCTTTGAATATCTGGCCTTGGCCGGGGGTGCTCGTGTATAACCCCCCGCAATCTTGGAGTAATTCGTAATGCCCGAGCGTTGGACGCCCGATAGTTGGCGCAAAAAGCCGATTCAGCAGGTCCCGGACTACCCGGACCGGCAAGCCTTGGCCGATGTCGAAAAGCAGCTTGCGACCTTCCCGCCGCTGGTGTTTGCCGGCGAGGCGCGCAATCTGAAGAAGCAGCTCGCCAAGGTCGCCAATGGCCAAGCTTTCCTGCTGCAGGGCGGCGACTGCGCCGAAAGCTTCGCCGAGCATGGCGCCAACAATATCCGCGACTTCTTTCGCATGTTCCTGCAGATGGCGGTGGTGCTGACCTATGCCGCCGCTTCGCCGGTGGTGAAGGTTGGCCGTGTCGCCGGCCAATTCGCCAAGCCGCGCTCATCGCCAACCGAGAAGCGCGACGGCATCGAATTGCCGAGCTATCGCGGCGACATCATCAACGACAACGCCTTCACCCCGGAATCGCGCACGCCCGATCCGCGCCGTCAGCTCGATGCCTATCGCCAGTCGGCGGCGACGCTCAATCTGCTGCGCGCCTTCGCGCAAGGCGGTTACGCGAATTTGGCGAGCGTGCGCCAGTGGATGCTCGGCTTCGTGAAGGACTCGCCGCAGTCGCGGCGCTACGTCGAATTGTCGGATCGCATCTCGGAGGCGCTCGGCTTCATGCAGGCTTGCGGCCTCGATCTGGAAAGTCATCCGGAGTTGCGCACCACAGAATTCTACACCAGCCATGAAGCGCTGCTGCTCGGCTTCGAGGAGGCGTTCACCCGCGTCGATTCTACGACCGGCGATTGGTACGCGACCTCCGGCCACATGATCTGGATCGGCGACCGCACCCGTCAGCACGATCATGCGCATGTCGAATACGCGCGCGGCATCAAGAATCCGATCGGCTTGAAATGCGGGCCGTCGCTCAAGGCCGACGATCTGTTGCGCCTGATCGACGTCCTCAATCCGGAAAACGAAGCCGGCCGTCTGACCCTGATCGGCCGCTTCGGCGCCGAGAAAGTCGGTGATCGACTGCCGGAATTGGTCCGCGCCGTGAAGCGCGAGGGCCGGGTGGTGCTGTGGTCGAGCGACCCGATGCACGGCAACACCATCACCTCGGCCTCGGGCTACAAGACCCGGCCGTTCGATCTGATCCTCAAGGAAGTGCGCAGCTTCTTCGAGGTGCATCAGGCGGAAGGCACCTATGCCGGCGGCGTGCACCTGGAAATGACCGGGCAGAACGTCACCGAATGCACCGTCGGCGCCCGCGCGATTTCCGATGCCGATCTCAACGACCGCTACCACACGGTCTGCGATCCGCGGCTCAATGCCGAGCAGGCGATCGATCTCGCCTTCCTGCTGGCCGAATTGCTCAAGAAAGAGCGTAGCGGCAGCGTCAAACAACTGCCGGCAGCGGCAGGGTTGTAGAGGCCACGGCAAGGCGGGCTGCCAGTCATGCAGTCCGCCCAATTGCCGCTGGGAAGGGCAGGCGGTAAGTCTTTGCCATGAACCCTCGTCCCGCCGATAAACTCGCGATTGCGATCGCACAGCTTAACTCGACGGTCGGCGATATCGCCGGCAACGCCGAGAAAGTCCGTCGCGCGCGTATCGAGGCGGCCGCTCAGGGCGCCGATCTGGTGGTGTTTCCGGAACTGTTCATCGCCGGCTACCCGCCCGAGGATCTGGTGCTCAAGCCGGCGTTCCAGGTGGCCTGCCGGGCGGCAATCGAGGCACTGGCCCGCGAGACCGCGACCCCCGGGCCGGCCTTGCTCGTCGGCAGCCCTTGGGTCGATGGCGGCAAGCTCTATAACGCGGTCGCCTTGCTCGACGGCGGCGCCATCGTCGCGCTGCGCTACAAGGTCGACCTACCCAATTACGGCGTGTTCGACGAGAAGCGCGTGTTCGCGCCGGGGCCGATGCCGGGTCCGGTGAATTTCCGCGGCGTGCGGCTCGGCGTGCCGATCTGCGAAGACATCTGGGGCGACGAAGTCGTCGAGTGTCTGGCGGAAACCGGTGCCGAACTTCTTGTGGTGCCGAACGGTTCGCCCTACTGGCGGCAGAAGGGCGACGTGCGGCTCAACATCGCGGTCGCGCGCGTCACCGAGCAGGGCCTGCCTGCGATCTACGTCAATCAGGTCGGCGCGCAGGACGAATTGGTGTTCGACGGCGTGTCGTTCGGGCTGCACGCCGACTGCTCGCTGGCGTTCCAGCTTGGCGGCTTTCAGGAAGCTATCGTTACCACGCAGTGGGTGCGGCGCGGCAACACCTGGCGCTGCGAGAACGGTCCGATGGAGGCTTCGGTCGAGGCCGATCATGCCGACTATGCGGCCTGCGTGTTGGGCCTGCGCGATTACGTCAACAAGAACGGATTTCCCGGTGTTGTGCTGGGCATGTCCGGTGGCATCGATTCAGCCTTGGTCGCGGCGATGGCAACAGATGCGCTCGGCGCCGATCGTGTGCGTTGCGTGATGCTGCCTTACAAATACACGGCGCAGGAATCGCTCGACGATGCGGCGGCCTGCGCCCAGGCGCTCGGTGTAAAGTATGAGATCACTCCGATTGCAGCGGCGGTCGAGGGCTTGGAGCAGGCGCTGCAGACGACCTTCAGCGGTCTGCCGCGCGACGTCACGGAAGAAAATCTGCAATCACGCGCGCGCGGCAC
>JANMSZ010000063.1:0-3207 GCA_031389925.1 Hyphomicrobiales bacterium
CGAGGTGCGCGAGATCCTGTCGGGCGCGCCCGGCGTCAAGATCGTGGACGACCGGGTGAGAAACTACTTCCCGATGCCGATCGATGCCTCGGGCCAGGATGACGTGCTGGTCGGCCGCATCCGCCGGGATCTCAGCGATCCCACCGGACATTCGATCTCGATATTCGTGGCAGCGGACCAGCTGTTGAAGGGCGCCGCGCTGAATGCGATCCAGATCGCCGAACTGCTCCCGCAGCGCATCATGGCTTGAGGCAAGTCGTGGCGTGAGTCGAAACGCCCTTTTTAGGGCGTGAACTCACGACCCGTTGCGGTATACTTCCCCTGCAATAAAAACCCAGGGGAGGAATTAAAGATGAGAACAATTCTGGCCGGCGCCTTGCTCGCCGCGCTTACCGTTGGTGCGTCCGCGCAAGACAAGCGCCCCGAATACGGCACGGCAGTCAATGTCGTGGGCGCCAAGAAGATCGCAGCCGGCGTGCTCGCCGAATGCCAGAAGAACGGGTGGAACGTGGCTGTCGCCGTAGTCGATAATCACGGCTTCCTGGTCTACTTCGAACGCATGGACAACACGCAGACGGCCAGCATGGACATCGCCGTCGGCAAGGCCAGGGCCGCCGCGACCTATCGGCGCCCGACGCGCGTTTTTGCCGATGTGATCAACAAGGGCGGGCCGGCCGTCGCCACCTTGCCCGGCCTCTTCGCCTCGCCGGGCGGATTGCCGATCATGGTCGACGGCAAAGTCACCGGCGGCGTCGGCGTCAGCGGCGTCACCGGCGACCAGGACGAGCAATGCTCCAAGGCCGGCCTCGGGGCCAGCTGAAACTATTTCCTGCGTTCGACGTACCTGCGAACAGGCGTCGGCACGGCTCCTTTGAAGCCGTGCCGCGCCTTGGCTGACCGCCAGCACGCCAAGGCCACATGAATCCATAGCGTTGGGAGGGCTCGATGACCAATTCCAGACTTGCGATAACGGCTGCAGCACTCGGCCTGGCATCCGGGCTGACGCTCGGCGGCCTTGCAGCGTTCGCCGGCGGCGACAAGGTTGTGTTTCCGGACAACTGGGACAAGGGCGTTCTCTACAACACGGTCGACCGCTACGACGTGAAGCAATATCGCGAATTGTGGTCGACGGCACCAGCGGTCGAGGCCGCGCGCAAGGGCGAGCCGATTCCGAGCGGCACGGTGCTCACGCTGGTGCAATACAAGGCGCAGCTCGACGCCGCCGGTAAGCTAGCCAAGGACGACAAGGGTCGGTTCATCAAGGGCGATCTCATCGCCTATACCGTGATGGAGAAGCGCACCGGCTGGGGTACGGAATACGCTGCGGATCTTCGCAACGGCGAATGGGAGTATCAGGCTTTCACCTCCGACAAGAAGGTCAATGACAAAGCCAATCTCGCCGCGTGCTTCCAGTGTCACAAGCCGCATGAGGGGCAGGATTTTGTGATCTCGCTCGCCGGCCTCAAAGGCACGGTAGCAGGACAAATGGCCGCCGCTCCGCCGCCGGGCCCTGGCGTCGTGAGCATCGCGGACTTCCTGTTCGGTCCCGAAACCGTGACGGTCGCGGCCAACGCGCCGATCACATGGCACAATACCGACGGCTCGCCGCATCAGGTCACCATCCGTGGCGCCAAGGTTCAGCGCAGCTCGGTCATCCTCAAGGGACAGACCGCTCAACTCAGCGTCGCCGAACCCGGCACTTACGAATATATCTGCGGCCTGCATCCGCAGATGAAGGGCAAGATCGAGGTGAAATAGCCGCGCGGTGGTGCGCCTTGAAACGAATAGTAGGGTGGGCGAAGGCGCTTTTCGCGCCGTGCCCACCATGAAAGTTCGTGATGTGGAAAGATGGTGGGCACGGCGCAAGGGCGCCTTTTGCCCACCCTACGGTTTAGGCGTTGCGCGAAACAGCAAACACGCATCGCCATACGAATAAAACCGGTAACCGTTGCCGATCGCGTGCGCATAGGCCTGCTTCATCGTGTCGAGCCCTGAGAACGCCGACACCAGCATGAACAGCGTCGAACGCGGCAGATGAAAATTGGTCAGCAGGATATCGACCGCGCGGAAACGATAGCCCGGCGTGATGAAGATCGCGGTGTCGGCGCTGAACGGCTGGATCGAGCCATCCTCCGCCGCGGCACTTTCCAATAGCCGCAGCGAGGTGGTGCCGACCGCGACGATGCGGCCGCCCGTTGCCCGGGCCGCATTCAGCGCGGCGGCGGTCTGCGGCGATATCGTGCCCCATTCGGCGTGCATCTTGTGGCCAGCCGTGTCGTCCACCTTGACCGGCAGGAAGGTCCCTGCCCCGACGTGCAGGGTCACGCGGTGAATTCCGATGCCGCGCTCGCGCAATGCGGCTTCCAGCGCAGGCGTAAAGTGAAGCCCCGCCGTGGGGGCCGCGACTGCGCCCTCGTTGGCCGCGAACATGGTCTGGTAGTCGGCGGCGTCATGCTCGTCAGGGGCGCGCTTGGAAGCGATGTAGGGCGGCAGCGGCGGGCTGCCGAGATCCGATATCGCCTGATCGAGCGCCGGCCCGTGGAATGAAAACGACAGCGTGACCTCGCCGTCATCGCCCTTGCGCTCGACCTGCGCATCCAGATGGCCGAGCAGGCATACCCTGCCCTCGTTGCCGAAGCGGACCACATCGCCGGGCGAGAGCTTTTTCGCGGGCTTCACCAGCGCCTGCCAGCGCGAGCCGTCGAGGCGCTTGATCAATGTCGCGTCGATCTTCGGCTCGGTGTCGCGGCCGATGCGGCGGCCTTTCAACTGGGCCGAGATCACCTTGGTGTCATTGACCACCAGCTGGTCGCCGGGCTCGAGCCATTGCGGCAGCTCCGCGACGACGCGGTCGAGCAGGGTCGCGCCGGGCCGCACCACCAACATGCGAGCGGAGTCGCGCGGGCTGGCCGGCCGCAGCGCGATGTTGTCGGCGGGTAGTTCGAAATCGAACAGATCGGTGCGCATTGGCCTAGCACGTCATTCCGGAGGCCGCGCGGAAGCGCGGCAATCCGGAATCCAGAGGTTGTTAGCGCGAGATTCCGGGTTCATGCTTCGCATGCCCCGGAATGACAAATCGGCTTTACTCCGCGTCCAGCGCCATGCGGGCCTTGACGATCTTGTCCGGGTTCTGCACCGGCTCGCCGCGCTTGATCTTGTCGACGTTCTCCATGCCCTCGCTCACCTTGCCCCACACCGTGTACTGGT
>JANMSZ010000513.1:0-12598 GCA_031389925.1 Hyphomicrobiales bacterium
CAGATATCGAAGAAAACCGTTTCGTTGTCGCCCTGCACGCGGATGTCGAAGCGGTAGCGCGGGGGCTCGGCGCCGGGCTCTTTGTGGGCAATGAGCGTACCGCGGCGGTCCGCGGGCACGAGATTGAGGATCGGATCGGTGGCGTTGGCCGCCTCGTCGGAGAAATACAGCCGCGTGTAAACCTGCCGCAGCATGCCGCGCGAGAAGATGCAGACGACAATATGCGGCGCCTGCGGTTTACCGTTCGGCCCCGGCACGGCGCCCGGCTTGATGGTGTCGAAACTAAACACACCGTCCTTGTTGGTGGCGGAGCGGCCGAAGCCGGTGAACTTGGCGTTCGGCCGCGGCTGCTCGCCGCGCGCATGCAGATAGCGGCCTTGTGAGTCGGCCTGCCAGATTTCGATCATGGCGTCGTTGATCTGCACGCCGTCGCCGTCGGTGATGCGGCCTTCGATGCGGATCTTCTGGCCGGTGGCGTCGGGCGTGATCAGGTTGTCGCCGACGGTTTGCTTCCAGCTATAGCTGCCGTTCGGGTCCCACTCGCAGCGTCCCTTGGGCGTCAGGCCATAAGCGAAGAACGGGCCGACGGTTTGTGAAGGCGTGATTTCGGACATTAGTGTTTATCCGTATCGAGAGGTGTCTGTTCGCGGCCGCGCAGCACGATGTCCCAGCGGAAGCACAGCGCCCAATCCGGAATGGTGTTTTCCAGGTCGAAGGCCGAGACCATCCGCAAACGCGCCTTCTCGTCCGTCACCGAATTGAAGATTGGATCGTAGGGAAACAGATAGTCGCCGGGGAAATACATCTGCGTCACGAGGCGCGTCAGGAACGACTGACCGAAGACTGAAAAGTGGATGTGGTTCGGCCGCCAGGCGTTGTGATGATTGCCCCACGGATAGGCGCCGGGCTTCACGGTGATGAATTTGTAGTAGCCGTCTTTGTCGGTGATTGTGCGGCCCGCGCCGGTGAAGTTCGGATCGAGCGGCGCCGGATGCTGGTCGACGATATGCACGTAGCGGCCGCAGGCATTGGCCTGCCAGATTTCCACCAGCGTATCGGGCACCGGGCGTTTGTCTTCGTCGAGCACGCGGCCGTGCACGATGATGCGCTCGCCCAGCGGCTCGCCTTTGCCCTGTTTGGTGAGATCGTTGTCGGCTTCCTGAATCGCATCGTGGCCGAAAGCCGGCCCGCTGAGCTCGGACAGCGTATGCGGCACGATGATCAGCGGCTTCGACGGCGAGCGCTTGACCGTGCTCTTGTATCCCGGGCTCAAATGCTTCGGGTACGCATCGAGGCTTTCTTTCGGATAAATCAGCGACATCGTTTTTGTCCCTTAAACCTTCTCGATCGCCAGCGACACGCCCTGGCCGACACCGACGCACATGGTGGCCAGCGCCAGTCTGCCGCCGCGTTCTTCCAGACCGTGCGCCGCCGTCAGCGCAAGCCGCGCGCCCGACATGCCGAGCGGATGACCGAGCGCGATCGCCCCGCCATGCGGATTGACGTGCTCGGCATCGTCGGCAAGCCCAAGCTGCCGCAAACAAGCTAACGACTGCGAGGCAAAGGCTTCGTTGATCTCGATCAAATCATAGTCGCCAATCTTCTGCCCGAGCCGCGCCATCAGCTTGCGGGTCGACGGTACCGGGCCGATGCCCATGATGCGCGGCGGCACCGCCGCCGACGCCATGCCGAGAATGCGCGCCCGCGGCGTCAGGCCATGCGCCTTCACCGCGGCTTCCGAGGCGAGAATAAGCGCGGCGGCGCCGTCATTGACGCCGGAGGCATTGCCGGCGGTCACCGTGCCGGGATTGCGGAACGGCGTCTTGAGCTTGGCGAGCTGCTCGAGCGTGGTGTCGGGACGCGGATGTTCGTCGGTGTCGACCTTGACCATCTCGCCTTTGCGGCCGGCGATTTCGACCGGCACGATTTCCTTGGCGAAGTAGCCCGCGGCGATGGCCTTGCCGGCGCGCTGCTGCGAACGGATCGCGAAAGCATCCTGGTCGGCACGGGTGATCTGGAATTCCTCGGCGACGTTCTCGCCGGTCTCCGGCATGGCGTCGACGCCGTATTGCTGCTTCATCAGCGGATTGATGAAGCGCCAGCCGATCGTCGTGTCGAAGATCTCGACCGTGCGCGAAAAGGCTTCCTGCGCCTTGCCCTGCACGAAGGGCGCCCGCGTCATGGATTCGACGCCACCGGCAATGGCGAATTCCATCTCACCGGCGCGGATCGCGCGCGCCGCGGTGCCGACCGCGTCGAGCCCCGAGGCGCAGAGGCGATTGAGCGTCACGCCCGGGATGCTCTGCGGCAGGCCGGCCAAAAGCAGCGCCATGCGGGCGACGTTGCGGTTGTCTTCGCCGGCCTGGTTGGCGCAGCCGAAAAACACGTCGTCGATCTTTTCCCAATCGACTTTCGGATTGCGCGCCATCAGCGCTTTCAGCGGCACGGCGGCAAGATCGTCGGTGCGCACTTTGGCGAGGGCGCCGTTATAACGGCCGATCGGCGTGCGTACCGCGTCGCAGAGGAATACGTCTCGTGTCGCCATTTGCGGCCTCGTGTGGGATTCATGACGGATGGTCAGGTTTCTGGTCCGTATTTACGGCGCGCCACGGACAGGGTCAAATGGCGAAATCGTCATAGGTGTTAGGCCGGAATGTTGAAGTCCCAACCAATTTTCACCATCCACGCCGGGCTCGAACCCATCATGAATCTGGGCCACACGCCCTATGGCGAGCGCCGCGTGATCGGCATTGCCGGCGGCACCGTCAGCGGGGCGAAGCTCAATGGCCGTATTCTACCCGGCGGTTCCGACTGGCAGATCATCCGCGCCGACGGCGCCGCCGACATCCAGGCGCGCTACACCATCGAAAGCGACACCGGCGCGCGCATCCTGGTCTATAGCGCGGGGCTGCGGCATGGCCCGCCCGAGGTGATGGCGCAACTGGCAAAGGGCGACAATGTCGATCCGTCGCTTTATTATTTCCGCACCGTGCTGCGGTTCGAAACCGCCGACCCGTCGGTCGACTGGCTCAACCGTATTCTGGGGCTGGCAAGCGGCCAGCGCGAGGCACGGGCGGTGCGGCTCGACGTCTACGAGGTGGAATGATGGCCGACATGACCCTGCCCGCCTCGCTCAAGGCCGACCGCGACGGCGACGTCGCCATTTTGAAACTGGCGCGGCCGCAGAAGCGCAACGCGCTGGACGATGAGACCATCCTCGGCATCGAGACCTTCTTCACGTCGCTGCCGGACGGCGTCGGCGCCGTGCTGCTGCATGGCGAGGGCGATCATTTCTCTGCCGGGCTCGATCTCAGCGAGTTGCAGGAGCGCGACATCAAGCAGGGCATCGCGCACTCAGGGCTTTGGCATCGCGCCTTCGAGAAAATCCAGTTCGGCAAGGTGCCGGTGGTCGCGGTGCTGCACGGCGCCGTGGTCGGCGGCGGGCTTGAACTGGCGGCCGCCGCGCATGTGCGCGTCGCCGAGCGCAGTGCCTTTTAGGCGATGACGGTAGGCAGCCGCGGCATCTATGTCGGCGGCGGCGGTTCGGTGCGGCTGCCGCGCTTGATCGGCGTCGCGCGCATGATGGACATGATGCTGACCGGGCACACTTATTCGGCCGAGGAAGGCCAGTCGATGGGGCTGACGACCTATGTCGTCGAGCCGGGCGCGGGCTACGCCAAAGGCCTCGAACTTGCCAAGCGCATTGCCGACAATACGGCGCTGACGAATTTCGCCATCATGCAAGCATTGCCCCGGATTGCGGAGATGCCGCCGGGCGCGGGCTACGCGGTCGAGGCGCTGATGTCGTCGATCGCGCAGGCCGACGGCGAGGCCAAGGCGCGGCTCAAGGATTTTCTCGAGAAGCGTGCGCCGAAAGTGAAGCCGGAGAGCTGATGGCGGAGCCGGTCCGACAAAACGCGATTGCACCCTTGCGTCCGGTGCGGCTTGGTACGTTCGACGCGGTGCTCGAACATGGGCCCGGCGGCGTCATTCACGTGCGCACCTCGCAGGTGCTGCCGCCGTATTACGCCAAACTGAGCGAGCCGCTGGAGCATTGGGCGCGGGTCGCGCCGGATCGCGTGTTTCTCGGCCAGCGCGACGGCGATGGTAACTGGCGCACGCTGACGTATGCGCAGACGCTTAGCCACGTGAAGCGCATCGGCGCGGCGCTGCTGCGGCGCGGACTGTCGGCCGAGCGGCCGATCGCGATCATGTCCGGCAACGACATCGAGCACGCGCTGCTGGCGCTGGCGGCAATGACCGTCGGCATTCCCTATGCGCCGATTTCTCCTCCCTATTCCTTGATGTCGACCGACTTCGGCAAACTGCGCGCCATCCTCAAGCTGCTGACGCCGGGTCTGGTCTTCGCCAATGACGGCGAGCCGTTCGCCCGCGCGCTCTACGAAACGGTGCCGGACGACATCGAACTGGTGGTGACGCACAATCCGCTCGGCGACCGGCCGGTAACGATGTTTGCCGATCTGCTCGGCGATGAAGACAAAGCTGGCGTCGCGGCCGCCCAGCGACAAGTCACGCCGGACTCGATCGCAAAATTCCTGTTCACCTCCGGCTCCACCGGCACGCCGAAGGCCGTCATCAACACCCACCGCATGCTGCTGTCGAACCAGGCGATGCTCACGACGGGTTTTCCTTTCGTCACGGAGGAGCCGCCGGTGGTGATCGACTGGCTGCCGTGGAGCCATACCTTCGGCAGCAATCACAACTTCAACATGGTGCTGGTGAACGGCGGCTCGCTGTACATCGATGACGGCAATCCGACGCCGCCGGGCGTACCGAAGACCGCGCGAAACCTGCGCGACATCGCGCCGACCATCTATTTCAACGTGCCCAAAGGCTACGAGGCGCTGATCCCGCATTTCCGCGCCGACGCGGAGTTGCGGCGCAAGTTCTTCAGCCGGCTCAAGGTGCTGTTCTACGCCGGCGCCGGCTTGAACCAGACGACGTGGGACGAGCTCATCAGGCTGTCGGTCGAAACCACTGGCGAGCGCGTGATCCTCCTGTCCTCCCTCGGTTCAACCGAGACGGCGCCGGCGGCGCTGGTTTGCACATTCGATTGCGACAAGGCTGGCAATATCGGACTGCCGTTCCCGGGCGTCGAACTCAAGCTGGTGCCGAACGAAGGCAAGCTTGAGGCGCGGCTGCGCGGGCCGCACATCACGCCCGGCTACTGGCGGCAGGACGAATTGACGCGCGCCGCCTTCGACGAAGACGGCTTCTACAAATTGGGCGACGCGCTGAAATTCGCCGACCCGAATGACGCGAGCAAAGGCCTGCTGTTCGACGGCCGCATTGCCGAGGACTTCAAGCTGTCGACCGGCACCTGGACCAGCGTCGGACCGCTGCGGGCGCGCTTCATCGATCATTTTGCGCCGCTGGTGCGCGACGTCGTGTTTGCCGGTCCCGATCGCGACGACCTCGCGGCGTTGGTGTTTCCCGATGTCGAAGCGTGCCGCAAGCTCAGCGGGCTTGGCGCCGACGCGACGCCCGCCGCGATCATCGAGAGTGCACCGCTGCGCGCAAAATTCGCCGCGTTGCTCAATGCGCTGCATGGCTTAAGCCCCGGCACCTCGACGCGTATCAACCGCGCGCTGTTGCTGGCCGAGCCGCCGTCGCTGGACAAAGGCGAGATGACCGACAAGGGTTCGATCAACCAGCGCGCCGTCTTGACGAATCGCGCCGCGCTGGTGGACGAGCTCTATGCGATGCCGGTATCGTCGAGAATTATTCAGGTCGAAGGAAGCGCATGATCCCGAAAAGTGGGTACCGGTTTTCGGACAAGATCATGCGCAAAAAAGGAAAAGTCTGATGGAGATCAAGGGACAGGCGGTGATCGTCACCGGCGGCGGGTCGGGCCTCGGCGCCGCCACCGCCCGCGCGCTGGCTGCCGCCGGCGCCAAGGTCGCGATCTTCGACGTCAACGAGAGGGCCGCGGCCGACGTTGCCAGGGACATCAAAGGCATCGCCATCACCTGCGACGTCGCCGAAGCCGTAACAGCCGAAGCTGCCGTTACGAAAGCCGCCGACGCCCATGGCCCCGCCCGCGTCCTGGTCAATTGCGCCGGCGTCGGCCCGGCCAAGCGCATCGTCGGCCGCGACGGGCCGATGCCTTTGGCCGATTTCGAGCGCGTCATCCGCGTCAACTTGATCGGCACCTTCAACATGATGCGGCTGGTCGCCGCGGCGATGCAGCCGCTGGAGCCTTTCGCCGACGGTGAGCGCGGCGTCATCGTCTCGACCGCCTCGGTCGCGGCCTTCGAAGGCCAGATCGGGCAAGCCGCCTATTCGTCGTCCAAAGGCGGCGTTGCGGCGCTGACGATCCCGGCGGCGCGCGAATTCGCGCAATGGGGCGTGCGGGTTCTCGCCATCGCGCCAGGCATTTTCGGCACGCCGATGCTGCGCGCGCTGCCGCAGGAGGCGCAGGATTCGCTCGGCGCTTCGGTGCCGTTCCCCAAGCGCCTGGGCGCGCCGCGCGAGTTCGCCGCGCTGGTGCTGCATTGCATCCACAACGGCTATCTCAACGGCGAAGTGATCCGCCTCGACGGCGCGCTGCGCATGGCGCCGCGTTAACCCCGTGATCACCAACACCCGCATGGTGCGCATCGAGTGGGGCGACTGCGACCCGGCGGGGATCATTTTCTATCCGCGCTATTTCGAGATATTCGATGCCTCGACCGCGATGCTGTTCGAGGCCGCGCTCGGCATCACCAAATTCGAGATGTTCAAGACGCTGGAATTTTCCGGCTGGCCGCTGGTG
Source organism: Hyphomicrobiales bacterium (assembly GCA_031389925.1). Taxonomy (GTDB): domain Bacteria; phylum Pseudomonadota; class Alphaproteobacteria; order Rhizobiales; family Xanthobacteraceae; genus Pseudolabrys. The sequence continues at coordinate 6,776 of JANMSZ010000513.1, forward strand.
CGCACCCAGGCGCGCTTCCTGAAGCCCACGCGCTTCGGCGACGACGTAACCGTCGAGAGCAGCGTCACATTCGGCCGCACCAGCTTCGACATCGAGCACAAGCTCGGCCTCAAGGGCGAGCTGTGCGCCGCATGCTCGGAGAAACGGGTGTGGACCTTGCGCGACGCCGAGGGGCAGTTGAAGTCGCACCCGGTGCCGGAGGCAGTGCTGGCGAAGTTCGCCGGCGCTTAGCGCTACTCGATCTCCGCCGCGATCTTCTTCAAAATCTGAATGAAGCGCTTGCGGTCGCGCAGGCCGATGACGCTGTCGAGATTGCGCTCATGGCGGCGCGCGCAACGCGTGAGCTGGGTGAGCGTCTTCTTGCCGGCCACGGTCAAATTCAGGCGATAGGCCCGGCGGTCGTCGCGCAAGCGCTTGCGCTCGACCATGCCGCGCCGCACCAAATCCTCGACCACCGGCGTCAGGCTGGACTTGTCGCGGCCCGCCGCCTGGCTGAGCTCGGTCTGGCTGATGCCGGGATTGCGCGCGATCAGGGTCAAAGTGGCAAAGCGGCCGGGGCTCTCGCCCACTTCCTGCGAACGGCGGGAAAACGCCTGGAAAGCGGTCTCCTGCGCCATGCGCAGGTTGAAGCCGATCCAGGTCGCCAGCGGCCCGAAATTGATCAATTTGGCAGCCGCATCGCCGTTCTTGAGGCTGGTTCTGGCGCCGTTCTTCACGACGTTCTTGGCGATGGTCTTCCCACCTATTTTGGCGCCATTCTTGACGCCATTTCTGGCGCGGCGTTCGCCGCCTAAACCATCGATCAATTGCGCCGCCATGCCGCCTCCAAGACCTAGCTCAAGACTCCGCCGGACTTCCCATCAATGACCCCGGCATATGCCGCACGAGGCCTTGCGAGTTAGTTGGGCATCAAACGATAACTTTACATTTCGTCTGACATTCGGCTGAATAAAGAAAAACTCGGCGACAATGCCGACACCCAACCGAGGGAGAAGACCATGAAACTCCGTTTCGCCGGATGTGTCTATGCTGCCGCCGTCGCCACGCTGCTCGGCGCCCCGACCGGCGCCTTTGCTCAGGATAAAACCTTCGAGCTCAAGCTGTCGCACTGGGTGCCTCCGTCCCACCCGCTGCAGAAGGCTCTGGAAGAATGGGGCGCCTCGGTGGAAAAGGAGTCTGGCGGCACCATCAAGTACAAGGTCTATCCGGCCCAGCAACTCGGCAAGGCTTTCGACCATTACGACATGGCGCGCGACGGTATCGCCGATCTGACCTACATCAACCCCGGCTATCAGCCCGGCCGCTTCCCGATCATCGGCGCCGGCGAATTGCCGTTCCTGATCGCCAACGGCAAGTCCGGGTCGCAGGCGCTGGACGCCTGGTACCGCAAATACGCCGACAAGGAGATGAAGGACGTCAAGTTCTGCCTCGCCTTTGTCCACGATCCGGGCACGTTCCATTCCAAGACCAAGAAGATCATGGTGCCCGGGGATATCAAGGGCATGAAGATCCGCCCGGCGCACGCCACCATGGCGACCTTCGTCACTTTGCTTGGCGGCACCAATGTGCAATCAAGCGCGCCGGAAGTGCGCGACATCATCGAGAAAGGCGTCGCCGACGCGGTGACCTTCCCTTGGGGTTCGATCCCGCTGTTCGGCATCGACAAGGTCACGAAGTATCACATGGAGGTGCCGCTCTACGTGACGACCTTCGCCTTCGTATTCAGCAAGGACAAATACAATCAGATGTCGGCGGCCCAGAAAAAGGTCATCGACAGCCACTGCACCAATGCATGGTCGCTGAAGGTGGCGTCGAACTGGGCCGACTTCGAACAGGGCGGCATCGCCAAGCTCAAAGCCGACGCCGCGCACGAGGTCTATACGATTACGCCGGCCCAACTCACCGAGTGGAAGAACGCGGCGCAGCCTCTGGAAAAAACCTGGTCCGATAACGTCAAGAAGGCCGGCGGCGACGGCGCCGCGATCATGAAAGAGCTCAAGGCCGAGCTAGGCAAACTGAAAGCCGCCTTTTGACAAGTGACGCGGTGGCGGGAACGCCCGCCGCCCCTTCCGTTCTCCACGAGAGCGATCCGTCACGGTCGCCCTCAATCTGGCGTCTCGTCAAGGCGTGAGCATGCCCGGCAATCTGATGGACCGCTTCATCGATTCGATCGAGTGGATTGCTGCGCTGTTCATCGGCATCGTCGCTGCCGACGTCTTCATCACGGTGTTGCTGCGATACTTCTTCAACATCGCGATTCCCGACGCATATGATTTTGGCCAACTGCTGCTCGGCATTCTGATTTTCTGGGGCATCGCCGCCACCTCGTATCGCGGCACCCACATCACCGTCGACCTCATCTGGGCCAATGTCGGACCGCGCTGGCAGCGCGCCATCGACGTATTCGCCACGCTGGTACTGCTGTTCGTCGTCGTGGTGCAGACCTACACGCTGTTCGACAAGGTCATCAGCACGCACGACGCCAATCTGCAGACTTTCGATCTCCGTCTGCCGGTGTGGCCGTTCTTCCTGGTCGCCTGGATCGGCGACGTCGCCGCGGTTCTGCTGATCGTGGTGCGCACCTATCGACTGATCTTCCATCCCGAAATGATCGCCGCCAATCAGAACGTCATCAGGCCGGTCGAATGACACGCATGATCCCGAAAAGTGGATACCGGTTTTCGGACAAGATCATGCGCAATTGTGTGAAGTCCGCATGAGCTCCGACGCCGTAGCCATCATCGGGTTTGTCGTGCTTTTCGCGCTGATGCTGCTGCGCGTGCCGATCGGCATGGCCATGGGCCTGGTCGGAGTCGGCGGCTTCGCCTACCTCTCCGGCGGTGGCCCCGCGCTCAAGATCGTCGGTCACACGACGATGCGGACAGTGACCGATTTCAATTTCGCGGTCATTCCGTTGTTCCTGCTGATGGGCTCGCTTGCGACCACCTCCGGCATGAGCCGGGAGTTGTTTCGCGCCGCCAATGGCTTTGTCGGCCATCTGCGCGGCGGGCTTGGCATCGCCACGATCGCCGCCTGCGGCGGCTTCGCCGCGATCTGCGGCTCGTCGGTTGCCACCGCCGCAACCTTCTCGCGCGTCGCCTATCCGGAGATGCGCCGCTATGGCTATCCGCAGAGTTTCGCCACCGGCGTGATCGCGGCCGGCGGAACGCTCGGCATCATGATTCCGCCTTCGACCGTGTTCGCGGTCTATGGCCTGATCACCCAGCAGGACGTCGGCAAACTGTTCGTCGCCGGCATCATCCCCGGCATTCTCGCCGTGCTGATGTATATGGCGACCATTTCGATCATGGGCGCACTACGGCCGGGCTTTCTTCCCGCCGGCGAGCCCAGTTCCTGGAAGGTCCGGCTTGAAGGCGTACGCGATGTCTGGGCCACGGTGCTGTTGTTCGTCTTCGTCATCGGCGGCATCTATGGCGGCATGTTCACCGCCACCGAGGCGGCCGGCATGGGGGCCGGCGGCGCCTTCATCATCGGCGTCGCGCGTGGAAGATTGTCGCGCGCCGACATCCTGCGCTCGCTCCTGGAAGCGACACGGACCACCGCGGCCGTGTTCACGGTCCTGATCGGCGCACTCTTGTTCGGGTATTTCCTGACCATCACCCAAACGCCGCAGAAGGTATCCGAGTTCTTGGGCTCTCTCGGGCTTGGCGCCTACGGCATCCTCGCGATCATCATGCTGATGTACCTGGTGCTCGGCTGCCTGATGGACGCGCTGGCGATGATCATTCTAACCGTCCCTATCGTGTTTCCGGTAATTACGGCGCTCGGCTTCGATCCGATCTGGTTCGGCGTGATTATCGTGATGACGGTGGAGCTCGGTCTCATTCATCCGCCGGTCGGCATGAACATCTTTGTCATAAAAAGTGTGGTCGAGGACGTCAAAATATCAACCATATTCTATGGCGTACTGCCGTTCATCGTCACCGACCTGATCCGTCTCGCCATTCTGATCGCCTTTCCCATCCTGGCGCTGTGGCTGCCTTCGAAGATGTGAAAACTCTCATCCGCACGAGGACAGGCCCCGATGTTCCAAGGGGTTGCTTATGTGCTAGCGTCCGGGCGCCGATGGTTTGGGACCCAACCATCGTTGAGTAGTTGAAGAAAAGGATCGTCGCGTGCGCACTGCGGGTACGGCATTTCTCGAAGCCCTGAAGGAGGCCGGCGTCTCCTATATTTTCGCCAATCTCGGCAGCGATCATCCGGCCATCGTCGAGTCGATCGAAGAAGGCAAGGCCAACGGCCGCGGCTTTCCCGCGATGCTGACCTGCCCGAACGAGATGGTGGCGCTGAGTGCGGCACATGGCTACGCCCAGGTCAGCGGCGAGGCGCAGGCGGTCATTGTCCACGTCGAATGCGGCACGCAGGCGTTGGGCGGCGCGGTGCACAATGCCTGCCGCGCGCGCGTCCCGGTGCTGATTTTCGCCGGCGCCACGCCCTATACGCAGGAAGGCGAACTCAAGGGTTCGCGCAACGAATGGATCCAGTGGATCCAGGATATTTCCGATCAGCGCGGCATCGTGCGCAACTACACGAAGTTCGATTATGAATTCCGCACCGGCCGCAACATCAAGCAGGTGACGCACCGCGCCATGCAGCTCGCCAAGAGCGATCCGATGGGTCCGGTCTATCTGGTCGGCGCGCGCGAGGTGATGGAGGAGGAAGTCGCGCCGCTCGCCATCGACACCGATGAATGGCCGGCGATGTCCGCTTCGCCCTTGCGCGCGCAGGACGCCGCCGAACTGGCGCAGGCGCTGGCAACCGCAAAACGGCCGCTCATCGTCACCAGCTATTCCGGCCGCAACGCGGCGGCGGTCGCCGAATTGACCAGACTGTGCGAGCGCGCCGGCATCGCCGTGTTGGAGCAATCGCCGGTTTGTCTGAACTTCCCGCTCGACCATCCGCTCTACATGGGCAACCGCTGGAGCGAGCCCTATCAGGAGCCGGTGCTGGCCGAGGCCGACGTGGTGCTGGTGCTGGACAGCGACGCGCCCTGGGTGCCGTCGATCAGCAAGCCGAATGCCGACGCGAAGGTGTTCCACATCGACGTCGATCCGCTCAAAGAGAAGATTCCGCTCTGGTACTTCAAGGCGCGGCGCGTTCTGCGCGCCGACGTCGCGACCGCGCTGGCGCAGATCAACCAAGCGCTCGACGGCATCAAGCTCGACGCCGCCTTAGTGAAAGAACGCACCGCGCATTACATAAAGCTGAGCAAGGCGCGCGCCGAAAAGCTGCTCGAGCGCGAGCAGCCAACCGGCATCGTCACGGCGGAAAATTTCACCGCGTGTCTGCGCAAATATATCGACGCCAACACCATCGTCCTGAGCGAGATGATAACCAACTATCCAGTCGTCACCAATCATCTGCGGCCGTCGACGCCCGGCCAATATTTCCTGAGCGGCGGCAGTTCGCTCGGCTGGAACGGCGGCGCCGCGATCGGCGCCAAGCTCGCGCATCCCGACAAGATGGTGATCGCGCTGTCGGGCGACGGCTCCTACATGTTTTCGGTGCCGTCTTCGGTGCACTGGATGGCGCGCAAGTACAAAACGCCGTTCCTGCAGATCGTCTACAACAATGGCGGCTGGCGTTCGCCGAAGATGTCGACGCTGGCCGTGCACCCGCAAGGCTATGCCAGCAAGGCCAATTCCGTCGGCGTCGAGTTCGATCCCGCGCCCGACCATTCAGCCATCGCGGCCGCCGCCGGCGGCGCCTACGCCCGGATAATCGAGAAGCCCGAAGACATCGAGGAAGCTTTGGCGGAGGCCTTCACCGCGGTGCGCGACGAGAAGCGCTGCGCGGTGCTCG
>JANMSZ010000087.1:0-2189 GCA_031389925.1 Hyphomicrobiales bacterium
CCAGAATCGGCCTTTCCGTTTTTCCTGACGCGCGAGCCGGACGCACTGGCGCAGATTGCAGGCTTGTTGAAACCGGGCACCGAGCTGATCACCTGCGCCGTACGCGCAGCGCCGAACGCCACCGCGGAAAATCCGCGCGCCTATAACTCGGTCTATGTGATCGACCCCGACGGTTCGATCCACGGCATCTACGACAAAGTGCATCTGGTGCCATTCGGTGAATATCTGCCGTTCCAGACGCTGCTCGAAAAGCTCGGTCTGCGGCAGCTCACCAAACAGGTCGGCGGATTCCAGTCGGGCGGGCGGCGCCGTGCCATGGACGTGCCCCGCGCGCCGAAGATGCTGCCGTTGATTTGCTACGAAGCGATTTTCCCCGGCGCCGCCGTGCCGCCCGGCGAGCGTCCGGGCTGGCTGGTGAACGTGACCAATGACGGCTGGTTCGGCATCAGCACCGGGCCCTACCAGCATTTCCAGCAGGCCCGCGTGCTGGCGATCGCCGAAGGTCTGCCGATGGTGCGGGCAGCCAACACCGGAATTTCCGCGGTGATCGATCCGGTCGGCCGGGTGATTAATTTCCTGCCGCTCGGCGCCGAAGGTGTTTTCGACTCGCGTTTGCCCAACGCGATCGAACCCACCTTTTTTGTAGGAGTTGGTGATTACACCTTGATTCTATCTCTGGTAGTAAGTTTGATTGCTGTGAGTCGCAGACGCTTTCGCGCTTAGATTGAATTAAATTTTTTTGCTCTCGACTAAGTTGCTATGCGTGCAAATAAAACTGCTACTTATGCGCGATGGCATGGCCTCCGGGGAGGCGCAAAAACAATTGATATTATTAACTAATTTTCACTTTTGTTTTTCCTTATGTATCAAATTACGAGAATTCGGCGATTGCATATAGCCATGCTTCTGTGACATTAGGAAACACAGCAGTCGCATAGGAGATGTTTATGGCTAAGAAGGTACCCAATCCGATCGACAAGCATGTCGGTTCGCGCGTTCGTATGCGCCGGATGATGCTGAGTATGAGCCAGGAGAAGCTCGGCGACGCCCTCGGCCTGACCTTCCAGCAGGTGCAAAAATACGAGAAGGGCACCAACCGGATCGGTGCCAGCCGGTTGCAACAAATTTCCAACATCCTGCAGGTGCCGGTGTCTTTCTTCTTCGAAGGCGCCCCCAACATGCCGGGTCATACTGGCGGCATGGGCGAAGCGCCGTCGCCGGCCTATGTGTCCGACTTCCTCGCCACTTCCGATGGACTGTCGCTGACCAAGTCGTTCATGAAGATCAAGAACAGCAAGCTCCGCCGGCGCATTGTCGATCTGGTCGAGCAGATCGCCGGAGAAGAATAAGGATTTCAACGTGCGAGGCGGCTGCCCACTGCAGTCTCTTTGGCTGCCCGCATCTTGACCTCGTCCCCCGCCACTGCAAGAACCACCCCCGAATTCAATCGGCGCAGGGTCGTCCAGCGCCTTGGGAGGAGTTTCAGCGGTGGCGCACAAGAATTTTCTCTTCACGAGCGAGTCGGTTTCCGAGGGTCATCCGGACAAGGTCTGCGATCAGATCTCCGACGCGGTGCTCGATGCGTTTCTCGAAAACGACATCAAGCTCGGCATCTCCGATGACAGCCAGGTAAATACGCGGCTCGGCTGCGAAACCCTCGCCACCACGAACAAGATCGTGATTGCCGGCGAAGGCCGCGGCCAGGCGCCGTTCTTCCACAAGCACAACGGCAAGTTCGTCGTCGACCGCGAGCTGATCAGCAACATCGCGCGCGGCGTCGTCAAAGACATCGGCTACGACCAAGACGGCTTCTCCTATTACGGCGCCGACATCGAGGTGCTGCTGCACGGCCAGTCGGCCGACATCGCAATGGGCGTGAACGCCAAGAAGAAAAAAGGCGGCGAGGAAGAAGGCGCCGGCGACCAGGGCATGATGTTCGGCTTCGCCTGCAATGAGAGCGAAGTCTACGAGAAAAACTCCTTCATGCCGGCGCCGATTTATTTCGCCCATAAGATTCTGAAGGTGCTGTCCGACAAGCGCCGCGCCGGCCAACTGTTCGATCTTCGAGCAGTGCGGCGTAGTGTTGCACGTCGCTGACGGTGTTGCCCTGCGCTTCTAGATCGCATCCCCACTCCCGCGCCATGTGAACGTCGAACTTTGTATTCGCGTTTGTGATGTGTTTGCCGACC
>JANMSZ010000156.1:0-1683 GCA_031389925.1 Hyphomicrobiales bacterium
CGACCGACCTGTTCGACGAGCCGCTGTCGTTCAACGTGCTGGCGACGACGTCGAAATTCCGCGCCGACAATCCGAAGCTCTACGCTGCCTTCCACGCCGCGCTGAAGGAAGCGACCGACTTCATCAACGCCGACAAGAAGCGCTCCGCCGAGATCTATCTCAAGATCACCAACGACAAGACGCCGATTGCGGACATGATGGACGTGCTGGCCGATCCGGCGATCCAGTACACGACGAAAGTGGGCGGCATCGGAGCGTTCGTCACCTTCATGACGAAGACCGGCGCGCTGCGCACCCCGCCGGCCGACTGGAAGGACATGTTCTTCCCCGAGGCGCTGCGCGCGCCGGGGGGGTGAGCGTCCACGCGGCAGGGCAACTCTCGGCGTCATTCCGGGGCGCGCCGAAGGCGCGAACCCGGAATCCAGAAGCTTGCTCTGAATATGTCGCTGGATTCCGGGTCCGGCGCTGCGCGCCGTCCCGGAATGACGCCGGAGGGTGTTTCAGCAGCCTGCTAGACCGACCGCCGCAGCAAGCACGAACCAGGTCTCGCCTGCTGAAATTGCTGGCTTTTCGTTCGCCTCGCGGGTTGCTATGGTTAACCCATGTGGGGACGTAAACCGACTCCGACCGAAGAGACCGCGCCGCCGCCGAAGCGGCTGCGCGAAGCCTTGCGGCAGGTCCGTGTCGAGGCGGCCGAGCGCTCGAGCGTGGTGGTCGACCTGCGCGACGCCGAGGTGGCGCGGCTCGATGCGCTCAACGAGGTGCTGGACCCGGTCTTCAAGGAGATTCCGGCCGACGTCGAGCTGTTCGACCGCGGCCTGACGCACGGTGATCCGGCGCGGCTTTGGATCGACGTGGTGTGCTTCGTCGCCATGGCGCGCGACAAGCGCACCTACCGGCTGGTTCAGGAGACGCGCAACGGCCGCGTCGTGCTGGCCGAATCGGCCGACGTCGAGGACATCGCCGAGGCGACCACCACGTACATCGCGCGCCGCCTGGTCGAGCGCGAGCGTGCGCTCGCGAGCGACGAGCGCAATCCGGGTGGCGGCATCGCCTACGATACCGGCTTCCGCTGGCGCCGCCGCTGGCCGGCGATCCGCACCTTCGTGCTCGGGCTGTTTTTCGGATTTGCCGCGCTGCTCGCCGCGCTGTGGATGCTGGCGAGCCGGGGCTAGGCTTTACTTCTTTTTGCTTGTGCCTGCTTTGGCCGGCTTGGCCGCGCCCGCCTTCTTCGCCTTCTTGCTCACATTGAAATCGATGGCGGTCTGAACGAGCGCCTTCAACGCCTTGTCATTAATCTTGTCGCCCTCATGGATATCGATGGCGCGCCGCTGGTTGCCGTCGAGGCTGGCGTTGAACAGGCGTGACGGGTCCGCGAGCGCGGCGCCGTTGGTGAAGGTCAGCTTGACGACCGCCTTGTAGGTTTCGCCGGTGCAGATGATGCCGGCGTGCTCCCACACCGGGACGCCGCGCCACTTCCACTCCTCGATCACGTCCGGATCGGCCTGTTTGATGAGCGCGCGGACCTTGGCGAGCATGTCGCCGCGCCAGTCGCCGAGCTCCTTGATGCGGGCATCGATGTGTTTGGACGGAGAGACCCCGGATTTTCCGCCCGCCGCGCCTGTCTTCTTCATGGTTGGCGTTTTCGTCATGATCGTTCTCCGAGAAATCCGGGCAGGGCCG
>JANMSZ010000522.1:0-2273 GCA_031389925.1 Hyphomicrobiales bacterium
CCGCGGCTGCCGCCAGCGATGAGGAGAACAGGCCGTGACATGAATGGCTCCGAATTACGCAGGCCGGCGCAAAAATCCGGCGATAAGGAAATAGACCGCGATACCCACCAACGGCAAGACGACGTAAGGGCCAGGTTCAAGGTCTTTGATGAGAGCGACAGCCGCCAGGACGCTCCACAGCGCCATGAGACCTATATTGAGGCCGCGCAGATGCCTCACGCGGAGCGGATGAACAAAACGGATTGGCACAAACGTCAGCACGCAGAGCGCAATAATCATGGCCGCGGCGGCCCAAGGCGGCGGTGTCAGCAGATAGAGATAAAACGCCGCCAGGTTCCACACCGCCGGAAAGCCGCGGAAATAGTTGTCGTCCGTCTTCATCTCGCCGTCGGCAAAATACAATGCGCCGGTGACGACCACCGCCATGCCGGCCGGAATGGCGAGCAGCTCCGGCAACAGGCCGCTGACGACGATCGCATAAGCCGGAACGAACACGTACGTCGTGAAGTCGACGACGAAATCCAGGCCCGCGCCCGACCAGCGCGGCAACAGCTCGGCCACCTTGAAGGCGCGCGCCATCGGCCCGTCGAGACCGTCGACCACCAGCGCAAGCCCGAGACAAAGGAACATGGCGGCCCATTGGCCGCCGGTCGCCAGAACAAGCGCGAGCAGAGCCAGCGCCGCGCCGCTCGCGGTGAACACATGAATCGTGAAAGCGCGAACTAGTTCAAAGCGCGGCACTTATTCGTTGCCCCAATCGAGTTTGACGATCTCGGCCGAGCGGCCGGCCAAATTCCAATTGCGGCCGAAGCCGCGGAAGCGCGACTTATCGGCGCGCGACACGATCACGTCCGGTCCGATCCAGTATTCGCTGTTGCGGATCACGACATTGCCCTCGCCCTTGCCGCGCACCGGCGTGATGGCGCCGTCGACATATTTCTCTATGCGCACAATCCTTGTCTCGCCTTGTGTCTCATACGAAATTGGCACCTGGCGCACGCCGAGAAACTGTCCGACCAAAATCGACAGCAGATGTGTGGTGCCGCCGACGCGACCCGTGAAAATGCGCGTGAGGCCCTTCACCGCCATCGCCGAGGCCTTGTCATCGACGAACAACGCTGCGGTCCAGTTGCCGCGCGACATGATGCCGGGCAAATCCATCATCAGGCCGACCTTAAGGCCGGACAGATCTTCATTGTCGATATGGCCGTCGTCGATGCGAATGCCGGCCCAGGTCTGGCAGCGGTCTTCGGTCGGCGGATGATCGCCGAGCGACAGCACGCAGGGGCAGAACACCGTGCAACTGCACGACAGCGCCATTTCGCCTTTTAAGGTCCAAGCTTCCGCCAACGCGCATCCTCCCAAGCTTTTTCTTTTTGTAGCTTAAATTGCGCGCCCCGGCCAATGGGCCACGACCGCCAGACCTACGAGGGCGATGCCGATGGCGATCAAAGCGACGCCGACGGCGTAAGTGAATTTTTTGCCGGTGCCGATCTTTTCGATCGTCATGACGATGCCGATTGCCGCCATCCAGACGACGTTCATGACGCCGACCGCGAACATCACCAGCATCATCGCCCAACAGCAGCCGAGGCAGAACAGTCCCTGCCGAACGCCGAGCTTAAACACGCCGCGTGGCGTCGTCGCCCAATTGGCAAAGAAGAACGGAAACGGATGCTGGCACTGCGTGAGGCAAGCGTGCTTGAGCGCTGAGAATTGATAGACGCCGGCGCCGATGAAGATCGCGCCCGAGAACAGCCCGCTTGCCGACGCCATGCTGGGATCGAGCAAGGCGGCGCTCGTGAGCGCGAGTTGAGCCAGCGTCGCGGCTGCGGCAAAGCCGAGCCACACGACCGTGTAACCGGCTGCGATCATGAAGGGTGAGACGACCGGTTCGTTCTTGCTCACAGCGGTGTCGGCGATTTCCGCGTAAGTCAGGATCATCGGCGCTGCGCTCGGCAGCATCATGGCGAGCGTCATGGCGCCCCACATCGCCGCGACCAGCGCAACGCCGGTTGCACTTGTCGTGCCGCCTACCATCGCCCGGCACAGCGCGTCGATCATGCCGATATTGGCCGCCTGCAGGCCGAGCGCGAACCAGCCGAGCCCGGCCAACGCGACCACGCACGCCACGGCGATGACCTTCGGCCGCGCGAAGGCTGCGCCCAGCCGGCTGGCGGCGGGCGAGAGGTGATCAAGCTTGTGGCCGGCGGCCTCGGTCATTTCAACATGCTGCATAGCGCATTGGCCCGTGCTAGGTAACGCGAAACAGG
>JANMSZ010000171.1:0-6107 GCA_031389925.1 Hyphomicrobiales bacterium
TAAGCTTTCTCATGTAGTCCCTCCCTGTAAGGCCGGCCTTTTTTGCCGGCGCTCTGAAGCAGTTATTATTGTTGTTTTGGTGGGCGGATTGCTCCATTGCCGCCCTTCCATGAAGCCGCGAGCCTAAGCCCTCAATAGGGGTAAGGCCAGAGCCTCAGCTTTTCCTTTCCGGTCGACCATAGTCTCGCAAAGCCGTGGGGTTCGACGATCAAAAGCCAGCAGATCAGCGCACCGGTCACCATGAACACCAGCAGCGACACGGTCTCCACCGAGACCGGAATGCCGAGCGCGTGCGGCACCTGGTCGAGCAGGATCGGCAGCACCTGGATGAAGGCGGCGCCGAGGAACGAACCCAGGATCGAACCCAGGCCGCCGATGATGACCATGAACAGAATCTGGAACGAACGGTCGATGCTGAAGGCCAGCGGTTCCCAACCGCCCAGATAGACGAAGGCCCACAAGGCGCCGGCCACGCCCATGATGAACGACGACACGGCGAAGGCCGTCAGCTTGGCATAAAGCGGGCGGATGCCCATCAACTCGGCGGCGATATCCATGTCGCGAATCGCCATCCACTGCCGGCCGATATTGCCGCGCACGAGGTTCTTTGCCATCAGCGCAAACAGCGTCACGAAGGTGAGGCAGAGCAAGTATCGCTCGATCGGCGAATTGACGACGTAACCGAAGAAACTCAGCTCCGGCGCGGTCACCGAGCCGGACGAGGTGTAATTGGTAAACCACTTCACCCGGATGAACACCCAGTCGATGAAGAACTGCGCGGCGAGCGTGGCCACCGCGAGATATAGCCCTTTGATGCGCAGGCTGGGAATGCCGAACAGAATTCCAACCAGTGCCGACATCGACGCACCGAGCAGGATCGAGGGCAGTACCGGCAGCGGCGGGATCGAGATAAAGGCGATCTCGATGCCGGTGCCGAACTTGTAGGCGCTGTAGGCGCCGATCGCCATGAAGGCGCCGCTGCCGAGCGAAAGCTGCCCGCAATAGCCGGTGAGGATGTTCAGACCGATGGCCGCGAGCGACAGGATCAGGAACGGAATGACAATGGCGCGCAGGATATATTCGCCCGTGAACGGCCAGACGTGGAACGCGTCGAGCAGCGGCACGCCGATGAACGCCACCGCGAGCAATATCCAGAGTGCGATGCGATCCTGGCGGATCGGAAAGATCGCCATGTCGGCGGCGTAGCTGGTCTTGAACTGGCCGGTTTCGCGATAAAACATGCGCTAAATCCGCTCAATGATACGTTCGCCGTACAGCCCTTGCGGCCGCACCATCAGCACGAGCAGCGCCAGCACGTAAGCGAACCAGTATTCGATGCCGCCGCCGATAAACGGCCCAAGATAGGCCTCGGCGAGCTTCTCGCCGGCGCCGACGATCAGTCCCCCGACGATAGCGCCCGGCACCGATGTAAAGCCGCCGATGATCAGCACCGGCAGCGCTTTCAGCGCCAGGAAGGTGATGGAGAACTGCACGCCGAGCTTGGTGCCCCACACGGTGGCGGCGACCAAAGCCACCAGACCGGCAACCAGCCAGACGATGAACCAGATCCAGCTGAGCGAAATGCCGACTGACTGCGCAGCGGCGTGATCGTCGGCAACGGCGCGCAGCGCGCGGCCGGTTTTCGTTTTCTGGAAGAACAGCGCGAGGCCGGCGACCAGCACCGCCGCGATCATGCCGCCCCAGACGTCGATCTTGCTGACCAGCAGCCCGCCCGGAAAATTACTCTCGAACAGGAACCAGGCGTCGTTCGGAAACAGGCGCAGCGGATAGACGTCGGAGCCGAACAGCATCTGCGCGCCGCCTTCGATCATGAAGGTTATGCCGATGGTGGACATGAACAGCGTCAGCCCGTCCTGATTGACCAGCGGCCCGAGCACGAAGCGCTCCACCAGCCAGGCGGTGATCGCCATGATCACCGCGGCGAACAGCAGGCCGAGAACCACCGCGCCCCAGAACGGAAAGCCCTTGGCCACAAGGAAATCGAGCGAGCGCACCAGCGCCAGCCCGGCGAGCAGCACCATCGCGCCCTGCGCGAAGTTGAACACGCCGGAGGCCTTGAAGATCAGCACGAAACCGAGCGCGACCAGCGAATAGAGCACGCCGGCGAGCAACCCGCTGATCAGCACTTCGAGAAACTGGCCGAAGGCGATCATCATCAGTGCGCCACTCCCAAGTAAGCGTCGATCACCGCCTGGTTACGCTTGACCTCGTCGGGCGTGCCGTCGGCGATCTTGATGCCGTGGTCGAGCACCACCACCCGGTCGGACAGGTCCATGACCACGCCCATGTCGTGTTCGATCAGCGCGACGGTGGTGCCGAAATGGTCGTTCACGTCGAGCACGAAGCGCGACATGTCCTCTTTCTCTTCGAGGTTCATGCCGGCCATCGGCTCGTCGAGCAGCAACAGCTCGGGCTCCATGGCGAGCGCGCGGCCGAGCTCGACGCGCTTCTGCAAGCCATACGGCAGCCGCGCCACCGGCACACGGCGGATGTCCTGGATCTTGAGGAAGTCGATGATCTCTTCGACCCGGCGGCGATGCTCGATCTCTTCCGTCAGGGCCGGGCCGACACGCAGCAACTGCCAGAACAGATTGCGGTGCATCGTGAGGGTGCGCCCGGCCATGATGTTGTCGAGCGCGGTCATGCCGCGGAACAGCGCGACGTTCTGGAACGTGCGCGCGATGCCGCCGCGCGCCGCATCATGCGGGCGCATCTTGCTGCGGGTTTCACCCTTGAAGGTGATGCGGCCCTGCTGCGGCTGGTAAAAGCCGTTGATGATGTTGAGCATCGAGGTCTTGCCGGCGCCGTTCGGGCCGATGATGGCGCGGATTTCGCCTTTGCGGATGTCGAAGGAGACGTCGCTGACCGCCTTCACACCACCGAACGCCAGCGAGACATTCTCCACCGCCAGAAGCACATCGCCGACCGCGACTTCAGGTCCGCCGGGGGCCCTCATGCCGCCTTCCCCAATGCGGGCGTCGGCGCGATCGCCATATCGCGGATTTTCACCCGCGCGCTGATGGTGCCTTTGCGGCCGTCCTCGAAGGTCACTTCGGTCGAGATATCGGCTTCCGTCGAGCC
The DNA here is from genome assembly GCA_031389925.1 of Hyphomicrobiales bacterium. Classification (GTDB taxonomy): domain Bacteria; phylum Pseudomonadota; class Alphaproteobacteria; order Rhizobiales; family Xanthobacteraceae; genus Pseudolabrys. Next base: position 3,103 of record JANMSZ010000171.1, read on the forward strand.
GTCATAGAGCGCCCCGATCAGCGCGGCGTAGCGGTCGGCGATGAAGCCGCGGCGGACCTTCTGCGTGCGCGTCAGTTCGCCGTCATCGGCATCGAGCTCCTTGTGCAGGATCAAAAAGCGTTTGATCTGCGAACCCGCCATCATCTTGTCGGCGGCCAGCGAGCGGTTCACCTCGGCGACATGCTTCTCGATCATGTCGTAGACCAGCGGGTGGCCGGCCAACTCCTGATACGACGCATAGACGACGTTGTTGCGCTCGGCCCAGCTCCCAACCGCGGTGAGATCGATGTTGAGCATCACCGCGACGAAATCGTGCTTGTCGCCATAGGCGACCGCTTCGCGAATGTTGGGATAGAACTTGAGCTTGTTCTCGATGTATTTCGGCGGGAACAGCGTGCCGTCGTTGAGTTTGCCGACGTCCTTGGCGCGGTCGATGATTTTCAGGTGGCCGGTCTTCTCGTCGAAGTAACCGGCGTCTCCGGTCATGACGTAACCGTCCGCCGTCATCGCCTCCGCGGTCCTAGCGTCGTCCTTGAAATAACCGAAGAACATGCCCGGCGAGCGGAACAGCACCTCGCCGTTGTCGGCGATGCGAATATCGACGTTCGGACAGGCCGGGCCGACGGTGTCGGAATAAATTTCACCGTCCGGTTGGGCGGTGACGTAGAGGAAGGCTTCGGTCTGACCGTAGAGTTGTTTGAGATTGAGCCCGATCGAGCGGTAGAACGCGAACAAATCGGGCCCGATCGCCTCGCCGGCGGTATAGGCGATACGCACGCGCGAAAAGCCGAGCGTATTCTTGAGCGGGCCATAGACCAGAATATTGCCGAGCGCATAGAGCAGCCGGCCGGTCAACGGCACCGATTGACCGTTGAGGATGCGTTCGCCGTAGCGCCGCGCGACGCCGAGGAAATAGTGGAACAGCTTGCGCTTGAGGAGGCCTGCGTCCTCCATCCGGATCATCACGCGCGTCAGCAGAACCTCGAGCGTGCGCGGCGGCGCGAAATAAAATGTCGGCCCGATCTCGCGCAGATCGGACATTGCCGTCTCGGCGCTTTCCGGGCAGGCCATGCAGAAGCCCGACACCAGGCCTTGCGCATAATTGAGATAATGATCGCCGACCCAGGCCAGCGGCAGATAGGCCAGCGCCACATCTTTCTCGGTCAGTCTGTCGAAGGCGACCGTGTCGGTGGCCGCCTTGATCGAGCGCTCGCCGGTCAGCACGACGCCCTTCGATGTGCCGGTGGTGCCGGAAGTATAGAGGATGATCGATGGGTCGGAGCCTTTGGTGGCGGCGATCTCCGCATCGAGCCAGGCGCCAAGCGACGCATCTTCGGCCAGCGCCTTGCGGCCGTCGGCGATGACATCGTCCATCGACGTCAACTGGCCGTGGTCGTAATCGCGCAGGCCGCGCGTCTCGTCGTAGACCATGCGCTCGAGTTTCGGCAGGCGGTCCTTGACCGACTGAATCTTGTCGATCTGCTCCTGATCCTCGACCGCGGCAAAACGCACCTCGGCGTGGGCCAGCACGAAGGACAGTTCTTCGGCGACGGCGTCGGCATAGACCGGGACCGGCACGGCGCCGAGCATCTGCACCGCCATCACCGACCAATAGAGCTTGGGCCGGTTGGAGCCGACGATGGCGACGGTTTCGCCGCGCTTGACGCCGAGACGATGCAGACCGACGGCGTAAGCCCGCACGATCTCCAGGACCTCCGCCCAGGTCCAGGTCTGCCAGATGCCGAGGTCCTTGTGCCGCATCGACGGCCGCGCCCCATAAATTTGGGCGTTGCGAATCAACAGCTTAGGGAACGTATCCGCCGCGGCGGAATCGACCGGCACAGCCTGCTCCTCCCTTTGATCGCGCGTCGCCCAGGCAGATGGCGACGCACCCCCTCGCCGCCTCTTGGGCGGTCTTGATATCGCGTTATCTCGATATGAAAACACGGAACGGGGCGGGTCAAGCCTAAGGCGGCCTTGGGCGGCCTTGGGCGGCCTTGGGCGACCCGGTACTTGGTCGTATAGGGACTGAATTATTCCGCGGCCTTGAGGAATGGCGTCGCGGCGCTGCTGAATTGCTCGCGCAAGGCGGCTTCTTCGGCCTTGGCGGCGACCAGATGGCGCTGTTTGATCGGGCCGAAGCCGCGGATCTTTTCCGGTATGGACGCCAGCGCCACGGCGGTATGGTGATTGGCGGTGGTCAATTCCGCGATCATGGTCTCGAGCAGCGCCAGATAATCGGCGATCAATTTGCGCTCGAGGCGGCGCTCGGCGGTATGGCCGAACGGGTCGAGCGGCGTGTCACGCAGGAACTTGAACTTCGACAGCACGCGGAACGCGCTGAGCATCCACGGGCCGAACGACATCTTCTTCGGTTCGCCCGTGCGCGGATCGCGCTTGGCCAAAAGTGGCGGCGCCAGATGGAATTCGAAGCGCAGATTGTCGCCGGCGAACGTGGATTTCACGCGCTCGACGAACGAGGTGTCGGTGTAAAGCCGCGCCACCTCGTACTCATCTTTGTAAGCCATCAGCTTGAACAGGTAACGGGCCACCGCTTCCGACAGCCCGCTCTGTCCGGGCGTGCGTTCCGCTTCGGCGGCCTGCACCTTGTCGACCCAGGCGCGATAACGCCGCGCATAGCGCTTGCTCTGATAGGCGGTGAGGAATTCGACGCGGCGCTCGACCGTTTCGCCGAACGACTGCGACAGCCGCAGCGAGTCATTCTCCTGCTGCGGGCGCGGCGCGATCAGCGCTTCGAGCGCGGCCGGATCGATCGCCGCGCGGCGGCCATAGCGGAACGCGGCGATGTTCATCGGCACCGCCTCGCCGTTCATCTCGATCGCCTTCTCGACCGCTTCCGCCGACAGCGGCAGCGCACCTACCTGATAGGCGTAACCGAGCATGAACATGTTGCCGCCGATGGAATTACCGAGCAGCGCCGTCGCCAGCCGGCTGGCATCGACGAAATTGCTGCGCCCGGCGCCGGCGGCCGTGACGATGGCGCG
>JANMSZ010000181.1:0-2554 GCA_031389925.1 Hyphomicrobiales bacterium
AGTTCGCGGTGCGAGTCGGAGGCGGGACATGCGGGACCTATCTGCCTGCTTTGCTGCATCGCCGTATTGCTCATAATCAATGCGCCTTATCTATTCGTATGAATGTGATGCCCCGGAGAAAACCTATCTGATATGCGCCCGCGGTCAACCCGAATTGCCGGCGCGACATCGGCAGGGATGAACGCACGGCGCGCGTGTTCAGATAAGTCATATCGTTTCCCCCAAAAGCACCAAGTTTGTGTGTGTATTCTTGTTGCCAAATGCTGGCACGGCGTCGGCCCACCGCGCAAGCGGGTGACGTTGGGCAAATTCGACGCGACGTTCCGCTAATCAGAACTTGAGCGGGACCAGCAAGGTGAAATTGGTGCCGCGCGCCGCCACCGGCCGCGCCAGTTCGGCGCTGAGTTGCTTGGCGAGCGCGTTGACCAGCCGGGTGCCGAGCCGTTTGCTGGTCGCCGGATCGAAGCCCGGCGGCAGGCCGACGCCGTCGTCGCGCACCGAGATCAGCACCGAGTTCTTGTCGTTCTCGGCCTGAAAAACCCGCACCCAGATTTCACCGTCCGGACAACCCGGGTAGGCGTATTTCCCGGCGTTGGTGACCAGCTCCGTGATGACGAGCGCGACCAGAATGGCGCGGTCGGCGGCGAACAGAATTTTCTCGGGTGCCTCGAGATGCACGCGGCAGGGCGTCACCGCGCCTTCCAGATCGACGATGACTTCGCGCAGATAATCGACCAGATCGATGTTCTCGTAATCGGCGTTATAGGCGAGCCGGTCATAGGCGCGGCCGACGGCGCTGATGCGGCCGGACGCTTCCTTGAGCCGCTCACGTACTTCGTCATTGTCGGTGTCGTTGGCTTGCAGTTGCAGCATGCTGGACACCACCTGCAGACTGTTCTTGACGCGATGGTTGACTTCCTTGAGCAGCACCTGGTGCCGGTCGAGCGCCGCTTGCAGCTTGCGCTGATATTGCTGCTGCTCGATCGCCATGCCGAGGATGTTGGCGGCGCCCTGCAGGAAGGCGACGTCGTGCTGGTTGAACTCGCCGTCGGACTTGCTGTCGACTTCGAGCACGCCGAAGGGCGAGCCGTCGCCTTGCAGGATGACATTCATGGCGCGGCGGATGCCGTGCTCGACCAGCAGTTCGGGCGTGCGGAAGCGTTGCTCGTTTTCGAGGTGATTTGAGATCACCGGTTTGCCGGTCTGCAAGGCATAGCCCGCCGGTGACTCCAGATCGGCGCCGACGCTGGCGTTGCCGACGACGCCTTCGTCCCAGCCGACGCCGGCGCGCACCAGCAGCCGGCTTTCCGCCGGGATGTATTCCAGCACTTTACAATATTCCGCGCCGAGGCCTTCGGCGGTCATGCGCGCGGTGTGGTTGAGCATGCCGGCGAGATTGGTGCCTTGCAAAGCGAGCACGCCGAGTTCGGCCAGCAATTCCTGCTGGCGGATACGCAGCCGCAAGGCGCGGCCGGTCATGTCCTCGTTTTCCGGATCGCCCGGCGCTTGTTCGACGACGGGCGTGCCCAACTGGGAGATACTCATGGGCTTCGCGCGTAGCACGTTATGGCGGCGAGCGGCGAAAATGCCTTGCCCGCGCCGCAATTGAATCGGGCGCAGAGTTCCATAGGTGTCGAATGACACAGCGACGCCTCCTGCCCGCGCCGCCTGCGGGCGGGCGGGTCCGGCCAGCCTTGTCGCCTTAGTCCTTCTTGGACGGCTGCGGCTGTAGCTCGGCCTTGTTTTTCTCGTCGGTGAGCAGCCGCTGAATGGTTTGCCGCTCGGTCTCATCGACCGACGTGTTGAGCAGGTTTTGAAATCGCTTGATGTCGATGGAGTAGGAGAAAGAATTCATGGAAATCTCCGCGTCCGGGCCGATCCAAAACGTTGCGGATCGATCAAGGTCTCGGGATCGACCCAGGCCACCGTGGCGCTGAGTCGCAGCGAGGTACGGCCTATCAACGGCCGGCACCGTGGGTTTTGTGTGGTCCTATCTGTTCACACTAAAGCGGGCGGCGAGATTGTTCTGGTCAAAATTGCTCACAGGGGCGCTTCCCATCCGAACTCGGGTCTACCCGAGTTCGGCATTCTAATTGGCGCCTATTGCTTCGCCGACATCCGCTGCCACAGGAACCCGGCAAGCGAGAACAAGCACGCGGCGAGGATGACATATTGCAGCGTCCGCAGCGCCGTGCTCGGCGACTCCGTTGCCGTCGCCATGTCGTAGATCAGGTAGGCCGAGACCGCGGCCGTCAGTCCGATCCTGGCCCAGCCGGCGGTTTCGTTGGTGCTCGGGTTTTCACTCATCAATAGCCCCTCAATTGAATGGGACGCGTAGATAAGTATTGCCGACAGCGAGCGAGGTTCAATGCTTTCTTCCCTCTCCCCTTGTGGGAGAGGGTGGATCGCGCTGAGCGTCGGCGAAGCGCGAGCCGGGTGAGTGGTCCGGCGTTTCACGTTTAGCACCGACCCCTCACCCGCCAAGGACACGAAGGTTGGGGACGCACCCAAACCCCCCAAGTGGCTGGGGAAAGGGTAAATGCCCGCCCCACAC
>JANMSZ010000227.1:0-2362 GCA_031389925.1 Hyphomicrobiales bacterium
GTTCGCGCAGCTTTGCCACCGCTGCCTTGGAGGTCGGCCTGATCGCATCGGCGATGGCGATGAGGCCGATGACGCGAGAGGCCTGAGACACATGGACCACGGTGCGGCCGTCGCCCTGCAAACGGGTGGCTTCCGCCTCCAGGCTACCGAGCGTGAGCTTTTGGTTATCCATCAGCAGCCGGTTGCCTAGGAACACCGTTCCGGCAGTGGTCTCGGCGCGCGCGCCCATGCCGTCGAGACTTTCGAAGCCTGTCGGCGCCGCGACGGTGAGGTGCGCCGCCCGGCGCAGGATTGCCTGGGCCAGCGGATGTTGTGACCCCTGCTCGACGGCTGCGGCAGCGGTCAGCACCACGTCCTCGGTGACCTCGTCTGCCGTCACAATCTCCACGACCTCCGGCTGGCCGATGGTCAGCGTACCGGTTTTGTCGAAGATGATGACGTTGAGCTTGGTGGAGTCTTCGAGCGCCGAGGCGTTCTTGAATAGAATGCCGTTCATGGCGCCCAAGCCGGTACTCACCATGACCGCCATCGGCGTCGCGAGTCCCAACGCATCCGGGCAGGCGATCACGAAGACCGTGATCGTCAGCGTCACCGCGAACAGCAGCGGCTGTCCGATCCACCAGAACCACACCGCAAAGGTCGCAAGACCGATAACGATCGCAGCAATCACCAGCCACTGCGCGGCCTTGTCCGCCAGAAGCTGCGCCGGCGCCTTTGAGTTCTGCGCCTCCTGCACCAGTTTTACGATCTGCGCCAGCGCCGAGTCGGCCCCGACCTTCGTCGCCTTGTAACGAAAGCTCCCGCTCTTGTTGATGGTCGCACCAATCACCGTGGCCCCCGGTCCCTTCTGAACCGGCATCGACTCGCCGGTGAGCATAGACTCGTCGACCAGCGATTCGCCGGTCTCGACCGTGCCATCGACTGGAATCTTGTTGCCGGGCCGGATGACGACAATCTCGCCCGCCAATACTTCCGCCGTCGGAACTTCAATCTCGGTGCCGTTGCGAATAACTGAGGCCTTGGCCGGAGTGAGATCCATCAGTGCCTTGATGGCAGACGACGCACCGGCACGAGCGCGCATTTCAAGCCAATGGCCGAGGAGGATGAAGACCAGCAAAACGGCTGCGGCTTCAAAAAACTGCCCGCCCTCCTTGAAGAAGAATGTGGTACCGACACTGAAGAGATATCCAGTGCCCACGCTCAACACGATCAGCGCCGCCATGCCCAAGATGCCCTTCCTGAGTGCGCGCCAGGCTGAGACGAAGAACGGCCAGCTCGGATAGACAATCGCGGCGCTTGCGAAAAAGAATAGCCATAGGTTGAGCTCTAGCCCGAACGGCGGCGCCGGCGGCTTGAAGAACTCCCCCATCGGGGCGTAGACAAAAATCGGCACGGTAAAGATTAGGCAGATCCAGAAACGGTTACGCATGTCGCGGACCATGGCCGGCAGATCCTTACCACCGTGGCCCATCTCATGCGCCATATCTGCCGACTTAACGGACTGCGCGCCCGGCGCCGCGTGACCCGTGTGACCGACAGCAGGCGGAGCAGCGGATGCGAGCGCGGCCGTGGGAGCTTTCAGCACAGCGCTAGGAGATGTTGAGGGCGGCACGCCCGGTGCGGCGGGGCCTTTTGCTACGAGAGGGGCGCCCTCCGGCGCGGCGGCAGCGGCCTCCGGGCCTGATTTCGGCGCAGTGGGTACTGGGGCTGCAGGCGGCGTGGCAGGTACTGTGTGGCCTACGTGACCATCACCCGTCGAACCGGCGGCGGACTCATATTCTCTTTGGCGCACGTCCGACTTGATATCGGCGATATTGAGCCGGGTTTCGTCGTAACGCACTGTGGCGCTCCCCGCAGCGTAGTTGACTGTAACGCTTTCAACACCCGGCACCTCGCCAATCCGCCTTTCCACTCCGACTACGCTCAATACCGACAGCATGTCGTGAACTTCGATCACGCTCGTTTTCATCGTGCGCCTCTCTTGAATGGCCTTCAAATGCAAAATGTCTCATTACGTTTTTACCCACTTCGCAAGACGCAAATTTCGCGATTTGAGGAGTCATCCGCAATACGAGCAAACACCGGACAGATCAGCCGCTCGTTATTGCCCGCATCGTAAAGTCGGTCGAAAGAATGAAGCGCTGACTAGTTGCCTCAGGTCATCTTATGTTTGACATAGCGCTCCGTATCGCCCTGTCCTTCTTCTCTATCCATTTCGCACGCTGTCACGCATGTTGATGCGCCGGCATGCCAATACCATCCCGCAGGGAGAAAACGATCTGTCTGGTTTGCGATCTCATCTGATGGTCGGAACGACACTTCCAAACCGGATTCCACCTGCATTACGTTATCGGGAAGCGGC
>JANMSZ010000248.1:0-9114 GCA_031389925.1 Hyphomicrobiales bacterium
TCCAGCGTCAACTGGATGTCGATGGCGTCGATGAGCGCCTTCATCAGCACGAAGGATTCACGCGCGGTCTTGCCGACCGTCAGCAGGCCGTGATGATTGAGGATCATCGCGCGGTTCTTGCCGAGGTCTTTGCTGATGCGCACGCGCTCGTCGAAGTCTTCGGTGATGCCCTCGTAAGGGTGATAGCCGATGCGCTTGTAGAAGCGGATCGCCTGCTGCGACACCATGCGCAAGCCGCCCTTGAGCGCGCCGATCGCCATGCCGTTATTGGTGTGGACGTGCACCGCGCAGTTCACGTCTTCGCGCGCCTGAAGCACGCCGCCATGCAGCGTAAAGCCCGGACGGTTGATGCCAGCCTTTTCGTCGAGGTCTAGGTCCATGCTGACCTTCACGAGATTGGACGCTGTGACTTCCGTGTAGAGCAACTCGTGCCGCTTCATCAGGAACATGCGCGGCTCGCCCGGCACCCGTATGGAGGAATGGTTGTAGATCACGTCGTCCCAGCCGTAATGGGCGAGCAGACGATAGACCGCGGCGAGATCGACCCGCGCGTCCCATTCACCCTGTGAAATTCCGGCTGGAATACTGCCGGCGATCTTGGCGTGCGTGTTCATCGGGCATCCTCCAAGTTTTGCGGCAGACTATCACATCGGCTGCGCTTGGCCAGATCGTGTTGCACCGATATAGAGAGACCGGCGCATGATCCCGAAAAGTGGGTACCGGTTTTCGGATAAGATCATGCGCAGTAAGATTGACAGCGAGTATCCATGATCCAGCCAATCCAAATTCGCATGGGCGGCTACGGCCCGCCGACCACCAGCTTCAGCAAGTCGCTGAAGTTCATCGGCGATAAATTGGAAGCCGAATTCGGCGACCGCGTCGACATCAAATACGTCTGGAACATCATGGACCTCGGCTTCAAGGCCGAGGACATCTTGTGGCTGGTCGAGCACGGTCTGCTGACGATGGGTTACCAGTCGTCGAGTTATTTAACAGACCGCGTGCTGGAATTGGGCTTCGTCGATCTGCCGTTCTTGTTCGCCAACAACGCGCAGGCGCGGGGCGCGATGGACGGCGCGCTCGGCGCCTATCTCGTGCGCAAGACCGAGGAGCGTATCAACTACCGCATCCTCGGCTGGTTCGAGAACGGCTTCCGCCACATCTCCAACAAGCTGCGCCCGATCCACATGCCGGCCGATATGGCGGGCATGAAGATCCGCGTGCTGCCGAGCGAGATCCAGCGCCGCACCTTCGAATTGCTCGGCGCCGTGGCGATGCGCATGGACCTGACACAGGCGATCAAGATGGTCGTCGACGGCACGCTCGACGCGCAGGAAAATCCGCTGGCCAATACCGTCACCTATGGCGTGCACAAGTTTCACAAATATCACACGCTGAGTTCGCACTTTTATATTTCGCGGCCGATCTTCTTTCATCGCACGTCGTTCGACGCCTGGCCCGCGGATATTCAACAAGCGATGCAGAAGGCGGTGACCGAGGCGGTCGCGGCGCAACGCGACATGGCGATCGACGAGCACAAGCAATCGCTCAAGGCGATCCTGGACGCCGGCTGCGAGGTCGTGGAACTCGACGCGAAGGAACACGCCGCTTTCGTCGACGCCGTGCAGCCGCTGCTGAACGATTCTCGCAAGATGTATGGCGAGGAAATGTTCAAAATGGTGCCGAAAATCTAGCGCGCAGTATGGTTTCCCGACGCTTAACCAAGACGATTGCGCGATCCGGTTTACATCGCTGAAACCTGTCTCATATATCCCTTGGGCATGATCCAGCCCAATCGTCCCATCGCGCTTGGCATCCGCGGCCTGTGCAAGCGCTACGACCGGCCCGCGGTCGATAATCTCGACCTCACGATCTATGGCGGCGAATTCTATTCGCTGCTCGGGCCGAACGGTGCCGGCAAGACCACGACGCTGCGCATGGTCGCGGGATTGCTGCGCCCCGACGCCGGCTCGATTGCCATCGACGGCATCGATGCCTTGGCCGATCCGGTGGCGGCCAAGCAGATCACGGCATGGCTGTCGGACGAGCCGATGATCTACGACAAGCTGACGCCGTTCGAATATCTTGAATTCGTTGCCGGCCTCTGGCGCATCGATGCGGCGGCTGCCGAGCGCAGCGCCAACGAGTTGCTCGACTGGCTCGGCCTGGCGCCGCACGCGCATGAGCGCTGCGAGGGATTTTCCAAAGGCATGCGGCAGAAAGTGGCGTTGGCCGGCGCGCTGGTGCACGAGCCGAAGCTGATCATCCTCGATGAGCCGCTGACCGGGCTCGATGCCGGCTCCGCGCGCCAGGTGAAGAACGTGTTGAAAGAGCGCGTGCGCGCCGGCGGCACCGTCATCATGACCACGCACATTCTCGAAGTTGCCGAACGCATGGCCGACCGCATCGGCGTCATCGCGCATGGGCGCCTGATCGCCGAAGGCACGCTCGACGAATTGCACAGGCAGACTGGCAAGACCGCCACCAGCCTTGAAGAAACCTTTCTCACGCTGGTCGCCGCCGAGTGAGCCGTCCCGATACATTGGTCTGGCTCGCCGGCCACGAGTTGCGCCTGAGTTGGCGCGACTGGCTGTCGCTGATGACCGCGGGACGTCGCCATCGCACGCGCACCGTCACCCTCGCGCTGATCGTGTTCGCCGCGTTCATGCATCTGCTGGCCTGGTCGATGGTCGGCCCTTACGCCGCGGCCGCCGCCGACAAGGCGACGCTGGTCGTGGTGACGGGTTGCCTGTTGCTGTCGTGGTCGCTGCTGCTGTCGCAGGCAATGGAGTCGGTCACGCGCGCCTTCTACACGCGCTCCGATCTCGACCTCATCCTGGCGTCGCCCGTGAGTGCGCGGAAAGTTTTTTCGGTGCGCATCGCCCGCATTGCCGGCTCGGTGGCTTTGATCGCCATGCTGCTGGCGTCGCCCTTCATCAACGTCCTGGCTGTGCTCGGCGGCGCGCAGTGGCTCGCGGCCTATGGCGTCGTCGCGGCGATGGGCGCGGTCGCCGCGGCCTTCGCGGTGGCGCTGACGGTGGCGCTGTTCCGCCTGATCGGCCCGAAGCGCACGCGGCTGATCGCGCAGATCGTCGCCGCGGTGATCGGCGCGTCCTTCGTCATCGGCCTGCAGGTCGTGGCGATTTTGTCTTACGGCAACCTGTCGCGCATTGCGCCGCTGCAGTCGGAATGGCTGATCGCCAACGCACCCGATGCCGGCAGCATGTTGTGGTGGCCGGCGCGGGCGGCACTCGGCGACGGCGGGGCGCTGGCGATCGTAGCGGCGCTGAGCCTCGCCATCCTGGCCGCGGCGATTGCCGCTTTCTCCGTCCGGTTCGGCGAGCATGCCACGGCGGCGGCCGGCATATCGAACACCGTGGTCCGGCAGCGGCGCTCGCTCGGCTTCCGCGGCCGTTCGCCGGGCAGCGTGCTGCGGCACAAGGAATGGACGCTGCTCATTCGCGACCCCTGGCTGGTGTCGCAGACGTTGATGCAGATTCTCTATCTGCTGCCGCCGGCGCTGATGTTGTGGCTCAGTTTCCGCGACGGCAGCGGCGCGTTGATTGTGCTGGTGCCGGTCGTGGTGATGGCGGCCGGGCAGTTGGCTGGCGGTCTGGCCTGGCTGTCGATCTCCGGCGAGGATGCGCCGGACCTGGTCGCGACCGCGCCGGTCACCGCCCGCCGCATCGTCTGGGCGAAAGTCGAGGCGGTCATCGGCAGCATCGCTTTTGTGTTCGCGCCGCTCGTTGCTGCGCTGACCTTTGCCTCGCCGATGGCGGCCGTTGTCTGCGGCCTTGGCGTCTTGATCGCGGCCGCCTCGGCCACGCACATTCAACTTTGCTTCCGCGTCCAAGCCAAGCGCAGCCAATTCCGCCGCCGCCAGACGTCGTCGCGGGTAGCGACTTTTGCCGAAGCATTCTCGTCGATCGGCTGGGCGGGCGCGGCGGCGCTGGCCGCGGGCGGCAGTTGGCTGGCGCTGTTTCCGGCTTTGATCGCACTCGGCGTTCTCGCCGGCGTGCGCGCCATCGCGCCGCGCAACTAGTAAGCGAGAGCCGCGCGCGAACGTTGCCGCCAGACCAGCCAGCCGACCAGCAGCATGTTGAGTATGTTGGTGCCAACGCCGAAGGCGAAGGCCGGCGCGTAGTAGCCGAAATGATCGTACAGCAGGCCGGCGAGCCAGCCGCCGCCCGCCATGCCGAGACCGCTGAACAGCAGCAGCGTCGGAATGCGCCACGAGGCTTGCGAGGCTGGAAACAATTCGCGCATGGCCAGCACGTAGGCCGGAATGATGCCCGAGAAGCCGAGTCCGAAGGCCGCGGACACCATGAACAGTCCGACCTCGTCCTGCGTGAACAGGAACGCCGCCATCGCGCAGGCCTGCCAGACCGATCCGATCAACACCGTCGGAAGACCGCCGATCTTGTCGGAGATCGCGCCCCAGATTTGCCGGCTCAGGAAAGCGGTGCCGAGCAGCACCGACAGCATCACCGCGCTGATCGTGCGGCTGACGCCAAGGTCATTGCAGAACGCAACAAGATGGCCCTGCGGCATGGCCATGGGAATGCAGCACATCACCGCGGCGGTGCACATCATCACGAAGACGAGGTTAGGATGAAGGCCGAGCACGCGCGGTTTGACGGTCCCGTTGATGGACGTCATCGGCGGATGAATGACCTCCGGCGGATGGCGGAAGTAGATCAGGGCAAGCGGAACGATGACCGCGATTTCGGCCAGCGCGTACCACAGCATGGTCTGCCGCCAGCCGATGGTAACGATCGCCCGCTCGAACACTGGCGGCCAAACCGCGCCGGCCAGATAGCCGCCGCTCGAGATGAGCGCGAGCGCCGAGCCGCGCCGCTTATCGAACCAGCGGCTGACATAGACGTAGAGCGGCGCATTGATGCCGGCCAGCCCGATCAGGCCGATGAACAGGCCGTGGCCGATCCACAGCGGCAGCGGCGGGCCGAGCGTCGAGATTGCGAGGCCGACGCCGATCATCAGGGCGCCGAAGATCACCGTCCAGCGTGTGCCGATCTTGTCGGCGATGCGGCCCATCATGATGCCGCCGAGGCCGGAGCCGAGCCAGGCCAGCGCACCGGCCAGCGCCGGGATCGAGCGGATGCCGCCGACTTCGGCGGCGATGTCCTTGAGCGCGACCGCCGTGATCCAGGCGGCGCCGAACGCCATCAGCATGATGACGAGCGCCACGCTGGCGACGACCCATGACGACTTGCTCTCGATCGAGGCGATAGGAGATTGCATGTGGAGAAGAACCCGGCTGGCGAACCCTTCTACACAGCGCACAAATTTTGACCACCCCGCGAAACGTGGGACAGCCATCTCTGCTGCAGTGCGGCGGAAAGAATCGAATGCGGAGCCTAAGCCTTCCTTGGTGACAACTTTGAATAGATAACTCAGAATTGGCCATGGCTTACGATGGACATCATGAGGCGCCACCGCCGCGTGTTAAGCCAGATGTCATTGCCGCGCCGAGAATTCGGCAGATGTATTGGTGCCGCTTGCCGAAGGACGCAGAACTGCCGGAGCTATGGAAGCGCCGGCCCGTCATCATCATTTCATATCGCAATACTTTATCGGGGCACGTAACCGTTGTGCCAACGACGACAGTTGAACAGGAAGAGAATGAATGGGCTTACAAATTGACTACGACAATGGGCCGCCCTTCTTGGGCGATTTGCGACAAGCCATTAACAGTGGCGGTCAGCCGATTGGAGCGTTTTAGAACTATCCCGCGGATTACTGAGGCTGAATTGAACGAGATTTTGTTTCGCCTGTTTCAATGGCTCCCAGAGCCTCGACCTTGAAAAAAGACGAAAAACGTGCCATATAAGGGTTCTACTTGCGGCCCTTGGTTCTCACGGACTGAGGTGTCCGCTGCGCCCCTTCGGGGGCGCTTAATGAAGAAAGGGAGTTCCGTTTGGAGCTCCCTTTTTTCTTTGGCAAGTTTCGGACTCAGCACAAACCTCAGCTGCTGCATTGCGCCAAAGTGCGCGAAAAGCCGCCCGGCGGAAACTTCCTTCTACCCGGGATGGTCAGAACGAAATTGACCGCAGGGCCTTGAGGTGTCAGCTTTTATTGCCGTTCCGGCGCTTTGCGTCCGGTCCTGTGAGCCTATATGAGAGGTCACGGGCGCAGCTTTGAAACTACCGCGTTGCGAACGCTCTAAGGTCACCCGATGACGCTTCGACCGGTCAGCCTCGACGATAAATACGACCTGAACCAGTCGCATGTGCTCGTGACCGGCTATCAGGCGTTGATCCGCGCCTGCCTGATGCAGAAAGAGCGCGACCGCCAGGCCGGGTTGAACACCGGCGGCTATCTCACCGGCTATCGCGGCTCGCCGCTCGGCGGCCTCGACCAGCAGTTCATTCGGGCGGGCCGTCCGCTCTCGGCCGCCGACATCAAGTTCCAGCCCGGCATCAACGAAGAACTCGCCGCCACCGCTTTGTGGGGCACGCAGCAGGCTGAACTGCGCGGCGAAGGCAAGTTCGATGGCGTGTTTGGTATGTGGTACGGCAAGGGTCCGGGCGTCGATCGCTCCGGCGACGTCTTCCGCCACGCCAATTTCGCTGGCACCTCGAAGAACGGCGGCGTGCTCGCCTTGATGGGCGACGACCACACCGCCGAATCCTCCACCACCGCGCATCAGTCCGAATTCCATTTCGTCGACGTCATGATGCCGATCCTCAATCCGGCCGGCGTCCAGGAGATCATCGACTACGCGCTCTATGGCTGGGCGATGTCGCGCTACACTTCAACCTGGACCGCGCTCAAATGCATGCACGAAACGGTGGAGTCGACCGGCGTGGTCGATGGCCGTCTCGACCGGGTCAAGATCGTCACGCCCACCGATTTCCAGATGCCGCTGGGTGGGCTCAACATCCGCCTCGCCGACACCATTCTGGGCCAGGAAGCGCGCCTGCACGATTACAAGCGCGACGCCATGCTGGCCTTCGTGCGCGCCAACAAACTCAATAAGCTCATCACCTCGGGCGGCCGCGCGCCAAAGATCGGCATCATCACCACCGGCAAGCCCTATCTCGACGTGCGCCAGGCGCTCGACGAACTCGGCATCGACGAGTTGAAATGCAACGACCTCGGCATCCGCCTGTTCAAGCTCGGCTGCGTCTGGCCGATCCCGCGCCAGGAGTTGCTCGACTTCGCGCAGGGCCTCGAGCTCATCATCGTGGTCGAGGAAAAGCGTTCGCTGATCGAAGTGCAGGTGCGCGAAGAGCTCTACGGCACCGCCAATCAGCCGGTCTGCATCGGCAAGAAGGACGAGCAGGGCAATTGGCTGTTCCCGGTCAAGGGCGCGCTCGATCCAAATGATGTCGCAGTCTGCATCGGCGAACGATTGCTGCGTTTCGGCGCCAATGAGGAACTCAGCGCCAACGTCGCGCGCCTCAAAGCGGCGCAGCGCGCGCTGAGCGAGACCTTGGATGTCGGCGTTCGCATTCCCTATTTCTGCTCGGGCTGCCCGCACAACACTTCGACTCGCGTGCCCGAAGGCAGTCGCGCCTATGCCGGCATCGGCTGCCACTACATGGCGCAGTGGATGGACCGCGAGACCCTGGGCTACACCCAGATGGGCGGCGAGGGCGCCAACTGGATCGGCGAGGCGCCGTTCTCGAATACCGAGCACGTGTTCCAGAATCTCGGCGACGGCACTTACAATCACTCCGGCTATCTGGCGATACGCGCTGCGATCGCCTCCGGCGTGAAGATGACCTACAAAATTCTCTTCAATGACGCGGTGGCGATGACTGGCGGTCAGTCCAATGACGGCGGCCTCACCGTCGATCAAATTGCTCGCCAAGTGGCAGCGGAAGGCGCCAGCCGCGTCGTCGTCGTCACCGACGAGCCGTGGAAATACCCGAAGGATACCGACTGGCCGCGCGGCATGACCATTCATCACCGCGAACAGCTCGATGCCATTCAGCGCGAGATGATCACGGTGCCGGGCGTCAGCGTTCTGATCTACGACCAGACCTGCGCCGCCGAAAAGCGCCGCCGCCGCAAGCGCGGTACCTTTCCCGATCCGAACAAGCGCGTCGTCATCAACGATCTGGTCTGCGAAGGCTGCGGCGATTGCGGCGTGAAATCGAACTGCGTTTCGGTGCAGCCGCTGGCGACCGAATGGGGCCGCAAGCGCACCATCGATCAGTCGAGCTGCAACAAGGATTTTTCCTGCGTCAACGGTTTCTGCCCGTCCTTCGTCACCGTGCATGGCGCGCAGCTTAAAAAGGGCGAAAGCGTCGCCACGCCGAGCGACTGGCCGGATCTGCCGGCGCCGAGCGTGCCGCTGATCAATCACCCGTACAGCATCATCGTCACCGGCATCGGCGGCACCGGCATCGTCACCATCGGCGGCATCGTCAGCATGGCGGCGCATCTCGAAGGCAAGGGCGTCGGCGTCATCGACATGGCCGGGCTCGCGCAGAAGGGCGGCGCGGTCTACAGCCACATCCGCATCGCCAACACGCCGGACGACATTCACGCTATCCGCGTCGCGGCGGCTGGTGCCGATCTGGTGCTCGGCGGCGACATCGTCGTGGTCGGCACCAAGAAGGTGCTCGGCGCCATCAAACCGGGCAATTCGCGCGTCATCGTCAACACCGCGGAATTCCTGCCGGGCGACTTCGCCCGCAATGCCGACTATTCGCTGCCGACCGAGCGGCTAAAGCGCGCCATCGTCACGGCCGCCGGCGCCGGGCGCAGCAATTTCGTCGATGCCAGCCGGCGGGCGACGGCGCTGCTCGGTAATTCCATCGGCGGCAACATGTTCATGCTCGGTTACGCCTATCAGGCCGGTGCGCTGCCGCTGTCGGCGGAAGCGGTCGAGAAGGCGATCGAGATGAACGGCGAGGCAGTGCCGATGAACATCGCCGCGTTCCGCTATGGCCGTAGAGCCGCGATCGATCCGGCCGCGCTCGAAGCGCTGATCGCGCCGCGCCCGCAGCAGGAGAATGACTCGCTGCGGCTGTCGCAGTCGTTCGGCGAAACCGTCGAGCGCCGCGTCGAATTCCTCACCGCCTATCAGAGCAGGCGCTATGCGCGGCGTTATCGCGCCTGGGTCGACAAGGTGCAGGCCGC
>JANMSZ010000250.1:0-7135 GCA_031389925.1 Hyphomicrobiales bacterium
CGCCAACACCGGCTACATCTATGTGCGCGGCGAATTCATCCGCGAGCGTGAGCGCCTGCAAGCCGCGATCGATCAGGCCTACGAGGCCAAGCTGATCGGCAAGGGCAACGTCCACGGCTGGGACTTCGACCTCTACGTCCACCACGGCGCCGGCGCCTACATCTGCGGCGAGGAGACAGCCCTTCTCGAAAGTCTCGAAGGCAAGAAGGGCCAGCCGCGGCTGAAGCCGCCGTTCCCGGCCAATGTCGGCCTCTATGGCTGCCCGACCACCGTGAACAATGTCGAGTCGATTGCCGCCGTGCCGGACATTTTGCGCCGCGGCTCGGCGTGGTTCGCCAGCATAGGACGGCCCAACAACACCGGCACGAAACTCTTTTGTATCTCCGGCCACGTCGAGACGCCCTGCAACGTCGAAGAGGCGATGGGCATTCCGCTGCGCGAGTTGCTGGAAACGCATGCCGGCGGCGTGCGCGGCGGCTGGGACAATCTGCTCGCGGTCATTCCCGGCGGCTCGTCGATGCCGCTGGTGCCGGCCGGCGCCGATCAGGCCGACACGCTGCTGATGGATTTCGACGGCTGCCGCGACAAGAAATCCGCGCTCGGCACCGCCGCCGTGATCGTCATGGACAAGTCCACCGACATCATCCGCGCCATGGCGCGCATCTCGTATTTCTATAAGCATGAGAGCTGCGGCCAATGCACGCCGTGCCGCGAGGGCATGGGCTGGATGTGGCGTGTGCTCACCCGCATGGCCGAAGGCCGTGCCCAGAAGCGCGAGATCGGCATGCTGATGGAAGTCACGCAGCAGATCGAAGGCCACACCATCTGCGCCTTCGGCGACGGCGCTGCGTGGCCGGTGCAGGGCCTGCTGCGGCATTTCCGGCCCGAGATCGAGCGCCGCATCGACGAATATTCGCGCAATGCCGATTCGTTAGGCGTGCGCGATCCGAAGCCTTTAGAGGCGGCGGAGTAGGCATGACCGAACGCCATCTCGCCCAATTCAATATCTCGCGGAACCGGTATCCGCTCGGCGACGCGCGGATGAAAGAGTTCCTCGACAACGTTGAGCGCGTGCATCAGGCCGCGGAGCGTATTGACGGCTTCATCTGGCGGCTGCACGACGAGACCGGCCACGCGATGAACATCCGTGTTTATGACGATCCGGAAATCCTGCCGAACCTCACGGTCTGGCGCGACGTGCAATCGCTCGAGCGCTTCGTGTGGCTGACGCTGCACAAGAACATGTACAAGCGCCGTGACGAATGGTTCGCCCCGATCAAGGAAGGAGCCAAGTTCGTGATGTGGTGGATTCCCGAGGGTCATCGTCCTGAAGTGACCGAAGGACGCGACCGCCTGGAATATCTGCGCAAGCACGGCCCGACCGATCAAGCCTTCGGCTGGGATCAACTGCCTGCTGCGCAGCTCTGGAAGACTGCACAGTGCTTGCCTGAACACGAGCGTGCCGCATGACCAAGCTGATTGTTGACGGCAAAGAAGTCGACGTTCCGCCGGAGTACACGCTGCTCCAGGCCTGCGAAGCCGCGGGCGCGGAAATCCCGCGCTTCTGCTACCATGAGCGGCTGTCGATCGCCGGCAATTGCCGCATGTGCCTCATTGAAGTTGCCGGAATTCCAAAACCGCAGGCGTCCTGCGCCATTGGCGTCAAGGATCTCCAGCCCAACAAAGACGGCTCGCCCAAGGTCATCAACACCAAGACGCCGATGGTGAAGAAGGCGCGCGAAGGCGTGATGGAATTCCTGCTGATCAATCATCCGCTCGATTGCCCGATCTGCGACCAGGGCGGCGAATGCGATCTGCAGGATCAGGCGATGGCCTACGGCATCGACTCCAGCCGCTATCAGGAAAACAAGCGCGCGGTCGAAGAAAAATATATCGGGCCGCTGGTCAAGACCATCATGACGCGCTGTATTCATTGCACGCGCTGCATCCGCTTCTCCACCGAAGTCGCCGGCGTCTCCGAGTTGGGCGCCATCGGCCGCGGCGAGGACATGGAGATCACGACCTATCTCGAGCACGCCATGAGCTCCGAGTTGCAGAGCAACGTGGTCGATCTGTGCCCGGTCGGCGCGCTGACCTCGAAGCCTTATGCCTTCGCGGCGCGGCCGTGGGAGTTGAACAAGACGCAGTCGGTCGACGTTATGGACGCGGTCGGTTCGGCGATCCGTATCGACACGCGTGGCCGCGAAGTCATGCGCATTTTGCCGCGCATCAATGACGACGTGAACGAAGAATGGATTTCCGACAAGACGCGCCATGTTGTCGACGGCCTGCGCACGCAGCGGTTGGACCAGCCCTACATCCGCGCCGGCGGCAAGTTGCGTCCGGCGACCTGGGCTGAAGCTTTCGCGGCGATTGCCGAGAAGGTGAAAGCCGCGGGCAAGAATGTCGGCGCCATCGCCGGCGATCTGTCGGGCGTCGAAGAGATGTTCGCGCTCAAGGATTTGATGACCCGCCTCGGCAGCGGCAATATCGACGCGAGGCAGGACGGCGCGATGGTCGATCCAGCCTGGGGCCGGGCGAGCTATCTGTTCAATTCGACCATCGCCGGTATCGAGCAGGCCGACGCACTGCTGATTATCGGCGCCAATCCGCGCCGCGAGGCTGCGGTGCTTAACGCGCGCATCCGCAAGCGCTGGCGCGCCGGCAATTTTCCGGTGGCGCTGATCGGCGAGAAGGCCGATCTGACTTATTCATATGATTACCTCGGCGCGGGCGCCGATACGCTTGCGGGCCTCGGCAAGACCAAATTCGCCGAGACCCTGAAGGTGGCGAAGAACCCGCTGATCATTCTCGGCGCCGGCGCCCTGGCGCGCAAAGACGGCGCGGCCATGGCCTCGCTCGCCGCAAAGGTAGCGGTCGAGTACGGCGCCATCGCCGAAGGCTGGAACGGTTTCTCGGTGCTGCACACCGCGGCTTCGCGTGTCGGCGCGCTCGACATCGGCTTCGTGCCGGTCAAAGGCGGCAAGACCGCCGCCGACATGACCGCCGCCGACATGGCCGCCGGCGGCGTGGACGTATTGTTCCTGCTCGGTGCCGACGAAATCGAGGTCGCGGGCGGGCCGTTCGTCGTTTACATCGGCACCCATGGCGACCGCGGCGCGCATCGCGCCGACGTCATCCTTCCGGGCGCTGCCTATCCGGAAAAATCCGCGATCTACGTCAACACCGAAGGCCGCGTGCAGATGGGCAATCGCGCCGCGTTTCCGCCGGGCGATGCCCGCGAGGACTGGGCGATCCTGCGCGCGCTGTCGGACGTGCTGGGCCATAAGTTGCCCTATGACTCTCTGAGCGCGCTGCGCAAGGTGGTGTATGCCGCGCATCCGCACATGATGCGGCTCGACCAGATCGCGCCGGGTGATACCGCCAACATCAAGACTCTGGCCGATCTCGGCGGTGCGGCCGACAAGGCGCCGCTGCGCGCTCCGGTCACAGACTTCTACCTCACCAATCCGATCGCGCGGGCGTCCGCCATCATGGCCGAGTGCTCGGCTTTGGCGAACACGGCCGCCAAGAATCGTCCATTAACGGCGGCGGAGTAGGGCGATGGCCGAATTCTTCACCAGCACCATCTGGCCCGTGCTCATCATGGTGGGTCAATCGCTGCTGCTGCTGGTCATCCTGCTGGTGGCGGTTGCTTACGTGCTGCTGGCCGACCGCAAGATCTGGGCGGCGGTGCAGATGCGGCGTGGCCCCAACGTGGTCGGCCCCTGGGGCCTGTTCCAATCCTTCGCCGATCTGATCAAATTCGTGCTCAAGGAGCCGGTGATCCCGTCCGGCTCCAACAAGGGCGTGTTTCTGCTGGCGCCGCTGGTGACCTGCGTGCTGGCGCTCGCCGCCTGGGCGGTGATCCCGGTCAATGTCGGCTGGGCGATTGCCGACATCAATGTCGGCGTTCTCTACATCTTCGCGATCTCATCGCTGATGGTCTACGGCATCATCATGGCGGGTTGGGCGTCGAACTCGAAATATGCCTTCCTGTCCGCGGTGCGCTCCGCCGCGCAGATGGTGTCCTACGAAGTCTCCATCGGCTTCGTCATCATCACTGTGCTGCTGTGCGCCGGTTCGCTGAATCTGACCGCCATCGTCGAGGCGCAAAATGGGCCTTACGGCATTTTCAGCTGGTACTGGCTGCCGTTGTTCCCGATGTACGTGGTGTTCTTCATCTCGGCGCTGGCGGAAACCAACCGGCCGCCTTTCGATCTCGTCGAGGCAGAATCGGAACTGGTCGCCGGCTTCATGGTCGAATACGGCTCGTCGCCTTACATGATGATCATGCTCGGCGAATACGTCGCCATCGTCACGATGTGCGCCATGGCCACCATCATGTTCCTCGGCGGCTGGCTGCCGCCGGTGCCTTATGCGCCGTTCACCTGGGTTCCCGGCGTGGTCTGGTTCACGCTCAAGGTGCTGTTCATGTTTTTCATGTTCGCCATGGTCAAGGCGATCGTGCCGCGCTACCGCTACGACCAACTGATGCGGCTCGGCTGGAAGGTGTTTCTGCCGCTGTCGCTGGCGATGGTGGCGATCGTCGCGGGCGTCATCCAGTACGGCGGCCTGGCAGCGGGAGCGATGAAATGAGGCTCGATCGCGCGGCCAAGGCGCTGTTCCTGTGGGAGTTCGTGACCGGCTTCGTACTGGCGATGCGCTATTTCTTTGCGCCCAAGGCGACGCTGAATTACCCGTTCGAGAAAGGCCCGATCTCGCCGCGCTTTCGTGGCGAGCACGCGCAACGCCGCTACGCCAACGGCGAGGAACGCTGCATCGCGTGCAAGCTGTGCGAGGCGATCTGCCCGGCGCAGGCCATCACCATCGAGGCCGGTCCGCGCCGCAACGACGGCACGCGGCGCACGACGCGCTACGATATCGACATGGTGAAGTGCATTTATTGCGGGCTGTGCCAGGAAGCCTGCCCGGTCGATGCCATCGTCGAAGGTCCGAATTTCGAATTCGCCACCGAGACGCGCGAGGAGCTGTACTACGACAAGGAGCGGCTGCTCGCGAATGGCGACCGCTGGGAACGCGAGATCGCGAAGAACCTCGCGCTCGACGCGCCTTACAGGTGAGTGTTTGCAGGTGAGCCGATGATCGCCGCGTTCTTTTATCTCTTTGCCGGCTTGTGTGTCGCGAGCGCCTTCATGGTGATCGCCGCCAGGAACCCGGTGCATTCGGTGCTCTATCTCATCCTGGCTTTCGTCAATGCGGCCGGCCTGTTCGTGATGATGGGCGCCGAATTTTTGGCGATGATCCTGATCGTCGTCTATGTCGGCGCGGTCGCCGTGCTGTTCCTGTTCGTCGTCATGATGCTCGACGTCGATTTCGCCGAGCTGTGCCAGGGCGCTTTACAATATCTGCCGATCGGCCTGCTGATCGGCGGCATCTTCCTCGCAGAGCTGTTTCTGGTGGTGGGCGCCTGGGTGATCGGGCCCGGCGTGCCGCAGGCCATCGTCGCGCCGATACCGAAGACGGTCTCCAATACCGAGGCGATCGGCCTCGTGCTCTATACCCAGTATGTCCATTTCTTCCAGGCCGCCGGCATGATCCTGCTGGTTGCGATGATCGGCGCCATCATGCTGACGCTGCGCCATAAAGAGCGCGTGCGCCGTCAAAACATCGCCGAGCAGGTTGCGCGCACGCCGGCGATGTCGATCGAGGTGGTCAAGGTGCGGCCCGGGCAGGGGCTTGGTAGCAACAGTTTCGGCAGCAATAGTTCTGGGAGCAACCCATGACCATTGGCCTCGGACATTATCTTTCGGTCGCCGCCATCCTGTTCACGCTCGGGATTTTCGGCATCTTTCTGAACCGCAAGAACGTCATCATCATTTTGATGTCGATCGAGCTGATACTTCTTGCTGTGAACATAAATCTTGTGGCGTTCTCCACGCACCTCGGCGACATCGTCGGGCAGATTTTTGCACTATTCGTGTTGACGGTCGCGGCCGCCGAAGCGGCGATCGGGCTCGCCATCCTCGTGGTCTACTTCCGCAATCGCGGTTCGATTGCGGTCGAAGACATCAATATGATGAAGGGCTGACGCGCATGATCCCGAAAAGTGGGAACCGGTTTTCGGACAAGATCATGCGCAATTTGAGAAGGGCGTAATGTATCAGGCCATCGTCTTCCTGCCGCTGCTCGGCGCCATTCTGGCCGGCCTGATTGCGCTGGCCGGCGCACGCGCGCGCTTTCCGGGGAAGGCGCCGCCGCCGGGGATGGACGATGGTGCCGCGGCGCCGCATCACGCCGTGCATGCGGATCATGCGCACGAGACTCATGGTCACGACGGCCACGGGCCTGTCGAGCCGGCTGCCGCCGGGTCGCGCACCGCGGAACTGATCACCACCACGCTCATGATGATCGCGATGATCCTGTCGTGGATCGCCTTCGTCCAGGTCGGCTTCGGCCATGGCGAGACCCGCGTGCCGATCATGAGCTGGATCGTGTCGGGCGATCTCAAGATCGACTGGGCGCTGCGCATCGATACGCTGACCGCGGTGATGCTCGTGGTCGTGAACACCGTGTCGGCCTTCGTGCACCTCTATTCCATCGGCTACATGAACGAGGATCCGTACCGGCCGCGGTTCTTTGCTTATTTGTCGATCTTCACCTTCTTCATGCTGATGCTGGTGACGTCGGACAACCTGGTCCAGATGTTCTTCGGCTGGGAAGGGGTCGGGCTCGCCAGCTACCTGCTGATCGGATTCTGGTACCACAAGCCGGAAGCCAATGCGGCCGCGATCAAGGCCTTCGTCGTCAACCGCGTCGGCGACTTTGGTTTTGCGCTCGGCATTTTCGCGCTGTTCGCGATGGTCGGCGCCGTCGACCTCGACACCGTGTTCGCGCAAGCGCCGTCGCTGACCGGCAAGACCATGTGGTTCTTCGGTTACCACCCGGACGCGCTGACCATCATCTGCCTGCTGCTGTTCATGGGCGCGATGGGCAAGTCGGCGCAGTTCCTGCTGCACACCTGGCTGCCGGACGCGATGGAAGGCCCGACTCCCGTATCGGCGCTGATCCATGCCGCGACCATGGTGACCGCCGGCGTGTTCATGGTGGCGCGGCTGTCGCCGCTGTTCGAACTGGCGCCCAATGCGCAGACCTTCGTCACCTTCATCGGCGC
>JANMSZ010000274.1:0-5220 GCA_031389925.1 Hyphomicrobiales bacterium
GCAACACGCTGCGCTGGATGCTCGGCTCGCTGGCGCATTTCCACGAGGACGAGCGCGTCAAGTTCGAGCAGATGCCGGAACTGGAACGGCTGATGCTGCACCGCTTGAGTGAGCTGGATGTGCTGGTACGCCAGGCCTATGCCGATTTCGACTACAAGCGCATCTTCGCCGCGCTGTCGGCCTTCATGACCTCGGATCTGTCGGCGTTCTATTTCGATATCCGCAAGGACGTTCTGTATTGCGACCCGATCTCGTCGGCGACGCGCAAGGCGTCGCTGACCGTGATCGATCAGCTGTTCCGCTGCACGGTGATCTGGCTGGCGCCGATGCTGTGCTTCACCACCGAAGAGTCCTGGGCCTCGCGTTACGGCGCGGATGCCAAGTCGGTCCATCTCGAAACCTTCCCGGAAGTGCCGGCGTCTTGGTGCGACGACAAGCTTGCCGAGAAATGGCGCAAAGTGCGTATCGTGCGCGGCGTCGTCACCGGTGCCATCGAGATCGAGCGCGCGCAGAAGCGCATCGGCTCCTCGCTCGAGGCGCATCCGATCGTGCACGTCTCGAACGCCGATCTGTACGAGGCCGTGGTCGACATCGATCTGGCGGAAATCTGCATCACCTCGGCGGCGACGCTGGTGAACGGCGACGGTCCGGCCGATGCCTTCCGTCTGCCGGACGTGTCCGGCGTCGCGGTGAAGCCCAATCTCGCCGAAGGCACCAAATGCGCGCGATCGTGGAAGATCCTCGCCACGATCGGCGCCGATCCCGATTATCCGGACGTCTCGCCGCGCGATGCCAAGGCGTTGCGCGAATGGGATACCTTGCGCAAAGCAGCGGAATAATCCGCGGGGACGACATCGTGAAATCCTACCTTCGCGGCCCATACACTTGGTTCGGCCTCACGGTCGCGGCCGTCGTCTGTCTGCTCGATCAGGCGAGCAAGCTCTATCTGCTGTTCGTCCATGATCTCGGCGCCAACCCCGTTCGGCTCGGGCCGTTCCTCGACTTCGTGCTCGCCCGCAACACCGGTATCAGCTACGGCCTGTTCCAAACCGAGGGGGCGCTCGGCCAGTGGGTCCTGCTCGGCGTCAAACTGGCGGCCGTGGTGCTGCTCTGGGCCTGGCTGTCGCGGGCCGGTGGACGGCTGGCCGCGCTGTCGCTCGGCCTGATCATCGGCGGCGCGCTGGGCAATGCCATCGATCGGCTGGCCTACGGCTGGGTCGCCGATTTCGTGTTTTTTCACATTTCCGGGTCGAATTGGCGCTTCAACTGGTACGTTTTTAACCTAGCCGATGTAGCCATCGTTGCCGGGGTGGTCGGCCTCCTGTATGAATCCCTGGTTGCGGACCGCGCCGTAAAAGCGCCCTGATCGACCGCGATAGTCCGCGCTCGGTCCAATACAGGTCATTGAATTCCTTGGGAATTCACGGGACTTCACGGGACCTGGGGATGTCACAGAATGAGTGCGATGAGCCCTTCACGCCTGACCATGAAATTCGCCGCCGGTGCCCTGAGTGTGGCGCTGGGTGCCGCTGTGCTGGTTTGGCCGGCTTCGGTGCGGGCCGCCGAAGGCGAAGATGACAGCGTCCCGATCGACACCAAGATCATGCGCAACATCATGGAAGGCCTCGGCCTGAAACGAGACGGTAGCGCCGGTATCGACTACCAGCAGCGTGCGCCACTGGTGCTCCCGTCGGGCCGCACTCTGCCGCCGCCGGAAAAGGCCGGCGCCGCGCTCGCCAATAATCCGGCTTGGCCGGACGACCCCGACGTGAAGCGCGCCAAGGCGGAAGCCAAGGCTGAACGCGCCTCCAGCCAGAATCCCGACGACGTATTGCTGAAGGAGGGCCGTTCGCTAAGCCCCGCCGAAATGACGCCAGGCCCCAAGCCGCGCAACGAGCGCAAGGCGTCGGCCGGTTCGTACCAATCTTCTCCTGACGGTTACGGCAAGCAGCTCTCGCCGTCGGAGCTTGGCGACAGGGGCAACATCTTCAGCAGGATGTTCGGCTCCGACAAAGAGGAAGTCGCCAACTTCACCGGCGAGCCGCCGCGTGGGTCGTTGACCGCGCCGCCGCGCGGTTACCAGACGCCGTCGCCGGACCAGCCCTATGGCACCGGCAAGGATAAGTCGCGTCCGGCCAAGCCCGGCAATTACTACGAAGATCATCCGGTCGGTACGCAGTAAGTTTTTTCGTTCGTGTGGGGCATGTTGGGTGTTCGCTTAGCTTCGAGCGGCGCCGTCGTCTACCGCCATTGGCAGATTTGAGAGTCATGCCTTCCGCCCGTCAATCTCCGTCTCCGGTCAATCACAATCTGCTGCGACGCGTTGTACGCGCCGCCGCCGTCGCCGCCACCGTGCTCGCCGCTGGCGCGGCGTCGGCGCAAACCAGCGGCATCAAGATATCCGACTTCACGCTGGCGAACGGCCTTGAGCTGGTGGTTATTCCCGACCGCCGTGCGCCGGTCGTTACGCACATGATCTGGTACAAAGTCGGCTCAGCCGACGAGACGCCGGGTATTTCGGGCCTGGCGCATTTTCTCGAACATCTGATGTTCAAGGGCACGGCCAAAAATCCGACCGGGCGTTTCTCGCAAGTGGTGGCGACCATCGGCGGCCAGGAAAACGCTTTCACTTCGAGCGACTACACCGGCTATTACCAGCGCGTGCCGAGCGAGCAGCTCAAGACCGTGATGGAATTCGAAGCCGACCGCATGACCGGCCTGCAACTGACCGACGCGGTGGTGCTGCCGGAACGTAACGTCATCCTCGAGGAGGAAAACCAGCGCGTCGGCAACAACCCGCGCGCGCGGCTCGGCCAGCAGATCGATGCCGCGCTGTTCCTCAATCATCCTTACGGCCGCCCCGTGATCGGCTGGCGCCATGAAATGGAGCAGCTCAGCCGCGACGACGCTCTGGCGTTTTACCGCCGCTTCTACGGTCCGAACGGCGCGGTGGTGGTGATCGCCGGCGACATCGAGCCCGAGCAGGCGCGCAAGCTGGCTGAGGACACTTACGGCAAGATCAAGCGCAACGATCTCATTGCCTCGCGCAAGCGGCCGCAGGAGCCGCCGCCGGTCGCGCCGCGCTCGCTGACATTGGCCGACGCCCGGGTCGAACAGCCGTTCCTGCAACGCGCCTATCTGGCGCCGTCCTTCGCCACCGCGCAACGCGGCGAGTCGGAAGCGCTGGAAGTGCTCGCGCATATTTTGGGCTCCGGCTCGAGCAGCCGGCTGTACCGCACGCTGGCGGTGGACAAGCCGGTCGCCGTGATGGCCGCGGCCGGCTACGACAGTTCGGCGCTCGATATGTCCAAATTCAGCGTCTACGGCTCGCCGCGCCCGGGCGTGACCCTGCAGCAGTTCGAAGCCGAAGCCGACGCGGTGATCGCGGAAGTGATCGCCAAAGGCGTGTCGGCCGACGAGTTGGAGCGCGCCAAGTCGCGGCTCATTGCCGATGCGGTCTATGCACAGGACAATCAAGCGACGATGGCGCGCTGGTACGGCACGGCGCTGATGACCGGCGCCCGCGTCCAGGACGTGCAGCGCTGGCCCGAGCGCATCCGCGCCGTCACCGCCGCGGAGGTGCAAGACGCCGCGCGCAAGTGGCTCGACAAGAAGCGCTCGGTCACCGGCTATCTGATCAAAGACACCAGCCCGCAGGCGGAGAAGCGTTCATGAACCGCGTGTCGGCTTTCGTCGCATTTGTCTGGCTGGCCCTGCTTGCGGTCGCGCCCGCCGCTTCCGCCATGACGATCGAGAAGATCGTCAGCCCGTCCGGCATTCCGGCTTGGCTGGTGCGTGAGAAAACCGTTCCGCTGGTCACGCTCAATTACGCTTTCCACGGCGGTTCCAGCCAGGACGCCGCCGACAAGTCGGGCACGGCGAATTTCACCGCCAATCTGCTCGACGAAGGCGCCGGCGATCTCGACGCCAAGGCGTTCCACGAGCGCATGGAAAATCACGCCATCGAACTCGGTTTCCGCGTCGGGCGCGACGAATTCCGCGGCTCGCTGCGTGCGCTCAACGAGCACCGCGAGGAAGCGTTCGATCTGTTGCGGATAGCGCTGACGGCGCCGCGCTTCGAAGCCGAAGCGGTCGAGCGCGTACGCGGGCAGGAACTATCGTCGCTGCGCCGCGACACCACCAACCCGAACAACGTCGCCAGCATCCAGTGGTGGGCGGCGGCGTTTCCCAATCATCCATACGGCCGCGAGAGCAAAGGCACGGTGGAAACCTTGCCGCGCGTCACGGTCGACGACATGCGCGATTACGTGCGGCGGGTTTTCGCCCGCAACGAATTGACGATTTCGATTGTCGGCGACGTCGACGTCAAGACGGCGGGAGAACTGATCGATCGCGCCTTCGGCAAGCTGCCGGCCAAGAACGATCTCAAGCCGGTCGCCGAGGCCAAGCCGCGCGGCGCAGGCCGGCGTATCGTCATCGATCTCGACGTGCCGCAGGCCGTGATGAATTTCGGCGGGCTCGGCCTTGCGCGTAACGACCCCGACTTCATGGCCGGCTACATCGTCAATCACATTCTCGGCGGCGGCAGCTTCTCGTCGCGGCTCTATCGCGAGGTGCGCGAGAAGCGCGGCCTGGCTTACGGCGTGTCGGACAGTCTGGTCTGGTTCAAGCGCGCGGCGGTCATCATCGGCGGCACCGCGACGCAGGCCGACCGCACCGGCGACGCGCTGGCGATCATCGAGAGCGAAACCAAGCGCATGGCGGAAGAGGGGCCGACGCCCGAGGAACTGGCGGCGGCAAAGTCCTTCCTCAAGGGTTCCTACGCGCTGTCGCTCGATACCTCGGCCAAGATCGCCGCCCAGCTCACCCAGATCCAGCTCGACAATCTCGGCATCGACTACGTGACGCGCCGCGGCGCGCTGATCGACGCCGTCACCATCCAGGACGCCAAGCGCGTCGCCAAACGGTTATACGGCGGTGGCATGCTGGTCACGGTGGCCGGCCGGCCCAAGGGCCTGATCTCGAGCGGAACTGAGTAGCGGGCCGCGCGTTGTGACCGGTTGCGTTCCTCACGCGACTGAAGGCAAATAACCTCATGGCCATCGTCCAATCCATCGACAACGCGCTTGAGAAGAGCGTTGGGCAACACGGCGTCTCCGATCAGGCGCTGAAGGCTGCGCTGTCGCGCGCCGAAGCCGCGCTCGATTGGCTGCGCGCGCGTCACGCCGATGGCGGCCTGCCGCTGCTGCGGCTGGCCGG
>JANMSZ010000393.1:0-3231 GCA_031389925.1 Hyphomicrobiales bacterium
CCGTTGGCCGACGATACGGCGGCGTTCATGCAGATAGCGTTGAAGCAATTGTTGATCGCGATATTGCCCGCCAGCGCATAGTAGATGCGCTCCTGCGCCTCGATGGCGACCACCGAACCCCAGCCGGTCATCGCCGTGGCCCATTCGATGGTGTGGACGCCGATATTGGCGCCGCAGTCGATCGCCACCACGCCGTCGCCGTGGTAGCGCCGCCGCAGTTCGAGCAGTTGCACCGCCATCTCGACCTCGGGCGGATCGAAAGCGGCGGTCTCGAGAATCTGATGTCCGACACCGATGCCCTGGTCGGGTCCGACCATGCGGTAGTCCAAGCGGTTGAGGATCATGGTGCCGTGGTTCGACGCGGCGAGTACGAAAGCGAGCTTGCGGCCGACATTGCGCATAAAAGGTCCTTGCGGGCAGGGGATTTCAGCGGAACGCGACGCACACGCCAGCGAATCGATAGGGCAGTCTAAAGGGTTTCGGGCGGTATTGGGTGCGGCGTGGAACTTGGCCGCACGCCAAAGCGTTGTGTGCCCGGGCCGCAATGCGGCGGCCGCTGACAGCAGGTGCATGATGGCCACGACCTATACGACCCAAACATCCGCCAACGCCGATGATATTCGC
This sequence comes from Hyphomicrobiales bacterium, assembly GCA_031389925.1. Lineage (GTDB taxonomy): Bacteria > Pseudomonadota > Alphaproteobacteria > Rhizobiales > Xanthobacteraceae > Pseudolabrys. The sequence goes on from JANMSZ010000393.1 coordinate 625, forward strand.
GTCATGGCCGGGTGCAACGACGCTCTGCTCGCTGTGGGGCGCATTCTCTTGGCCGTCATCTTCCTGATGTCCGGCTTCCAGAAATTCACGGATTTGTCCGGCGTCGCCGCGATGATCGGCAGCAAGGGCCTACCGCTACCGCAAGTGCTGGCCGCCGTATCGGCGGCGGTCGAACTCGGTGGCGCGGTGCTGATCGTGATCGGCTGGCAGACGCGGATTGCGGCGCTGGCACTCGGTCTATTCACGCTGGTCGCCGCGTATTACTTCCACGACTTCTGGCACATGCCGGAAGGCGCCGAGCGCATGAACAACATGATCCACGTGCTGAAAAATGTGTCGCTCTTCGGCAGCTTCCTGATGCTCGCCGCGGTCGGCGCCGGCCGCTACTCGGTCGACGGCCCGTGCCGGGTGCACGCGCCGCCGTCGGTCACTTGATTATTTGCACCTAACTACTTCGGCTGCATCGCCCGCCAGATACGCTCCGACGTCGCCGGCATTTCGATGTGCTTGACGCCGAATTCGGAGAGCGCATTCACCACCGCGTTGACCACGGCTGGCAGTGCGCCGACGCAGCCGGCTTCGCCGGCGCCCTTGGTGCCGAGCGGGTTGGTCTTGGTCGGCACCGGGTTCGACTCGACGTGCATCTCGCACAAATTGTGCGCGCGCGGCATGGCGTAATCCATGAACGACGCCGTCACCATCTGCCCGCTGGAATCGAAGTGGATGTCTTCCATCAGAGCCTGGCCCGCACCCTGGGCGATGCCGCCTTGGATCTGGCCGTGCAGCAGCATCGGGTTGATCACGGTGCCGACGTCGTCGACCACGTTGTAGCGCACGATGTCGGCGACGCCGGTCTCGATGTCGATTTCGAGTTCGCAGGTGTGGCAGCCGTTGGGGAAATTCTGCGTGTTCGTCTTGAACACCGCGGTGGCGGCCAAGCCCGGCTCCATGTCCTTCGGAATTTTCGCCTGATCCGGGGCGGCGATCGCGACTTCCTGGATCGTCATGGTCTGATTGGTCTTCTTCGACGAGAACACGCCCTCGGCGAAATTCACGTCTTCCGGCGCCAGCTTGAAGGTGTGCGCGGCAATCGCGCGCGCCTTCTCGACCACTTTGGTCGCGGCCATCTGGAACGCAGCGCCGGCCATCGTGGCCGAGCGCGACCCGCCGGTGCCTTCGCCGAAGAACACGGCGTCGGTGTCGCCCTGCACGTAGTGGATTTCGTGCGGATCGAGGCCGAGTTGCTCGCAGATGACCTGCTTGAACGTGGTTTCGTGGCCTTGGCCGCCGGTCACCGAGCCGGAATACATCGTCACGCTGCCGCCGCGGTCGAAGCGGATTTCGGCGCCCTCGGCGCCGGACGACGCGGCGCGCTCGATGGTGCTGGAGAAGCCGAAGCCGAGCAGCTTTCCTCTGGCGCGGGCCTCGCGCTTGCGGCGCTCGAAGTTTTTATAGTCTGCCATCTCCAGCGCCATGTTCATGCTCTTTTCGAACTCACCGCAGTCGTAAGTGAAAGTGAGCCCGGTCTTGAACGGCATCTGCGACGGCGAGATGTAGTTGCGGCGCCGCAGTTCGGTCGGATCGATCTTCAACTCGGCGGCGGCGAGATCGACCATGCGTTCGATGATGAAGGCCGCCTCGGGGCGGCCGTTGCCGCGATAGGGGCGAACTGGATTGGTGTTGGTGAAGACGCCGCTGACGTCGACATAGAGCGCGGGCGTGCGGTAGGTGCCGGCCAGCGTGCCGGAATTGAGAAAGAACGCCGGCATGTTGTTCTGCAGATAGGCGCCGATGGCGGCGATGGTGGTTACACGCATCGCCAGGAAGTTGCCGTCCTTGTCCAACGCCAACTCGGCGTCGGTGACGTTGTCGCGCGCCTGCGCGTCGGAAAGAAAAGCCTCGGTGCGCGTGCTCATCCACTTCACGGCACGGCCGGTCAGCTTGGACGCCAGCAGCACCAGCGGCGCCTCGTTGAACACCGGCGTCTTCATGCCGAAGCTGCCGCCGACGTCGCCGGTGGTGACGCGGAGCTTGCTCTCCGGCACCTTCAGGACTTTGGCGAGGCCCTGACGATAGGTGTGCGCGCGCTGTAGCGGCGAATGGATCGTGTAGCGGTGCTCGCCCGGATGGTAGTAGCCGACCGCGCCGCGCGGCTCCATGCAGGCCGCGGTGATGCGGTTGATGACGAAATGATGTTTGACGACGTGCGTCGCCTGCGCGAATGCGGCGTCGACCGCGGCCTTGTCGCCGATCAGTTCGACGAAGCAGATATTGTCCTCTAACTGATCGTGGACGCGGGGTGTGTCCGGCTTGATCGCTTCCGCGACCGAAGTGACGGCGGGCAACGTTTCGTAGTCGACCTCGATCAGTTCCAGCGCGTCCTGCGCCTGCGCGGCGGTTTCGGCGACGACAAAGGCGACACAGTCGCCGACCCAGCGCACGTAACCGTCGGCCAGCACCGGGTAGCGCGGCGAATGCATCGGTGCGCCGCCGCGGCGCTTGAGGCCGGGATTGCCGGGCAGATCGCCGTAGCCTGCGGCCTTGATGTCGGCTGCGGTGAGCACTTCGAGCACGCCGGGCGCGGCCTTGGCGGCCGTGGTGTCGATC
>JANMSZ010000396.1:0-2755 GCA_031389925.1 Hyphomicrobiales bacterium
TAACGGGGCTAGTTTGCGCTCGATAGAAAATCCACAACGCCAAATCTACAAACGGGAAGAGGACACCATGCCCATCAAGGTCGGCGATAAACTGCCCAGCACCACGTTCCGCGTCATGACCGCCGAGGGCCCCAAGCCCAAGACGACCGACGAAATCTTCAAGGGCAAGAAGGTCGCGCTGTTTGCCGTTCCCGGCGCCTATACCGGCACCTGCAGCAAGATGCACCTGCCCTCGGTTCAGCAGAACGCCGACGCGATCAAAGGCAAGGGCGTCGACTCGGTCGTGATGACCGCGGTCAACGACATCTTCGTGCTCAATGCCTGGAAGACGTCGTCCGCGGCCGACAAAGTCGAATTCCTGGCCGACGGCAACGGCGAATTCGCCAAAGCGATCGACCTCACCTTCGACGGCTCGGGCAACGGTCTCGGCATCCGCTCCAAGCGTTATTCCATGCTGGTCGAAGACGGCGTCGTGAAAGCGCTTAACGTCGAGGAAGCGCCGGGCAAGGTCGAAGTCTCCGGCGGCGACGCGCTGCTCGCCAAGCTCTAAATTATTCGCATTTGTTGCGAGTGGCCGGGACACAAGTCCTGGCCATTTTCGTTTGCGTTATTTCGTCTTCATGGCGCCGACCGCACATTTAAAAAAGACGCAATCGGCTTAGCCGATTGCTTTTGCCCGCGCGGCGGCGATGCCTTCGCGCGCCAGTTCATCGGCACGCTCGTTCTGCGCATGACCGGCGTGGCCCTTGACCCAGTGCCAGCGGATGTCGTGCGGTCCCAGCGCCTCGTCGAGCCGCTTCCACAGATCGACGTTCTTGACCGGCTTCTTGTCGGCGGTGCGCCAGCCGTTTTTCTTCCAGCTATGAATCCAGCTCATGATGCCGTTGCGCAGATATTGGCTGTCGGTGTGCAGATCGATCGAGCACGGCCGCTTCAAGGCTTCGAGCGCCGCAATCGCGCCCATCAATTCCATGCGATTGTTGGTGGTATGGGCCTCGCCGCCGAACAATTCCTTGGTCGTATCGCCGAACGACAGAATCGCGCCCCATCCGCCCGGCCCGGGATTCCCCGAACAGGCGCCGTCGGTGTAAATCGTGACGCGTTCTGCCATCAAAAACCGCCGTAGTCGTCTACGCTTTTCACCGATTGATGGAAGCGCAGCTTGCGGAAATATTCCAGCGGGTCTTTCGGCTTGACCAGCGCGCCGTCCGGCACCGCCAGCCAGTCGACCAGCCGCGTCAACAGAAACCGCATTGCCGCGCCGCGCGCCAGTATCGGCAGCGCCGCGCGTTCCTCAACCGACAGCGCGCGTATCTTGGTGTAGCCCTTGAGCAGCGCGCGGCCCTTGGTGACGTTGTAGGAATGATCCGGCTCGAAGCACCAGCAATTGAGGCAGATCGCGACGTCGAACGCGAGCGTATCGGTGCAGGCGAAGTAGAAGTCGATCAGCCCGGACAGATGGTCGCTGAGAAAGAACACGTTGTCGGGAAACAGATCGGCGTGGATCACGCCGGCCGGCAGATTGCGCGGCCAGGATTTTTCCAGCACGTCGAGTTCCTTGACGATTTCGTCGCACAGGCCCGGCCGCACGCTGTCGCCCCGCGCGCCGGCGTGTTCGTACAACGGCCGCCAGCTTTCAACCGACAGTGCGTTCGGCCGCCGGATGGGAAAATCCTGCGCCGCCAGATGGAGCCGCGCCAATGCCTCGCCAACCGCCGCGCAATGACCGGCATTCGGCTTGCGAATCCAAAGGCCATCGAGAAAGGTCACGATCGCCGCCGGCCGGCCCGCGATCTTGCCGAGCACGCCGCCCATTTTATTCTTGACCGGCTGCGGACAGGTGAGGCCGCGCGCCGCCAGATGCTCCATCAGGCCGAGAAAGAACGGCAGGTCGCGTTCGGCGACGCGCTTCTCGTACAGCGTGAGGATGAAATTGCCGGCGGTGGTGTGCACCAGGAAATTCGAATTCTCGACGCCTTCGGCGATGCCCTTGTACGACAGCAGTTCGCCGATGTCGTAGCGGCTCAGGAATTCGGTGAGATCGTCGGCGGAGACGTCGGTGTAGACGGCCATAACTATTCCGCCGCCTGGTTCTCCCGCAGCGGACGGGGCAGCGGAAAGAACACCCCCTCCTCGGCGGCGGAGATGGTCTCCACGTTCACCTCATAGCGCGCGGCGAAGGCGTCGATGATTTCTTCGACCAGCACTTCCGGCGCCGAGGCGCCGGCGGTGATGCCGAGGCTCGCGATATTGCCGAACTCGTTCCAGTCGATGTCGGCGGCGCGCTGCACCAGCGCCGCGCGCGAACAACCGGCGCGCACGGCGACTTCCTTCAGCCGCTGCGAGTTCGACGAGTTCGGCGCGCCGACCACGATCATGGCGTCGACGACCGGCGCGACACGCTTGACCGCTTCCTGGCGGTTGGTGGTGGCGTAGCAGATGTCTTCCTTGTGCGGACCGACGATCGCCGGAAAACGCCTCTTCAACAGATCGACGATTTCCGCGGTGTCGTGCACCGACAGCGTGGTCTGGGTCACATACGCAAGGTTGGCCGCATCGCGTGGCGCGTAAGCTTCGGCGTCGGCCAGAGTTTCGATCAGCTTTACGCTGCCGTCGGGCAACTGGCCCATGGTGCCTATCACCTCGGGGTGGCCGGCATGGCCGATCAACAAAATCTCGCGGCCGCGGCGGTGATGAATTTCGGCCTCGCGATGAACTTTGGTCACCAGCGGACAGGTGGCGTCGAGCGCGAACA